>JAYWAX010000568.1:0-3402 GCA_043782125.1 Acetobacteraceae bacterium
GCCACCACCTTCGACGTCGTCAACCAGAACGGCGACTATCTGGGCGGCGTCATTGCCCCCGGCATCAATTTGTCGCTGGAAGCCCTTCATCAGGCAGCCGCCCGCCTGCCGCGGATCGGCATCGGGCGGCCGCAGTCGGTGATCGGCACCTCGACCGTGCCCGCCATGCAGTCCGGCGTTTATTGGGGCTATATCGGCCTGGTCGAGGGCCTGATCGCGCGCATCAAGGCGGAATACGGCGGCCCGATGAAAGTCGTCGGCACCGGCGGCCTCGCCCCGCTGTTCGCCGAGGGCACGATGCAGCTTCACCACGTCGAACCCGATCTGACCCTGGACGGGCTGTGCATGCTGGCCGAGCGCAACCCGTCCCCGGCGATGCCCAAGGAGCGGACTCGGCTGATTGAATCCGAGTAACGTCCGGCGTTGCGCGCGGCCGCCTGACACCGCGCCACTATTTGCGGAGCAGAAATTTTCCTTCCGCAAAATGGTAGATTGCCTTGCCGACGTCGGCCGCGAATCGGTTTGCGGCTTTGATGACGCCCGGCCACCCTTCGGCGTAGTCGTCGCCGAACAGAACCCCGCCAGGCCGTACGATATCCCAATAAATCTTCAGGTCGGCGTAGAGGTCCTCCTCCTCATGCGAGGCGTCCAGATAGACGGCGTCTACCTGCAAACCCAGCCGGACCATCGCGCGTCCGCCATAATGGGACGTCGCCACCAAGGGGAATACGGTTTTATGTAAATCCTGAGTAATCATGTTGCTCATGAACCTCTGGAGGATCGGAAGCGACCCGCCGCGGGGGAAAAACTGTTCTCTTGCTTCCTTGGTCGGCCAGGTATTGGCGTCGCCCATCCACGTATCGACACAGACGATTTTACCGGCCAAATCGTATTGCCGGAGCAATCCCGCCATGTGGGACGCCGACGCGCCTTTCCAGGACCCCACTTCGACGATGCTGGTGGGCCGGTATTCGCTGACGACGTGTTCGAAAACCGGATGAGTACTGCCCCATCCCTGGAGGTCCAGGTCCGACCGTAGAATGGCGCCGTCGTACATTTCCGCCAGGCGCAGTTCGTCGATGAAAGTCGTCAGATCCATGATCGGCTCCATTACTCGATGGGGTTGTTTGTTAAGCGCGCCCCTCGGACCTTGCAATCCCGGCGATGGGAACCCTGGTTGCATTTCGCACTTTCCGCGTTCGGGCGTCCTATGGCCCTGCGAGTACGGTTCCCCGGCGTGGCGCGATTGATCGGCCGGACGAACGGCGCGCGGAGTCCGCGCCAATGGGCGGAATGCGATTGCCCCGGACGGCTCCGCCTTGTATCTGGGTTGTCTGACCCAATCTGGGCTGACAACAGCCGTCGCATTCCAACCCGATCTGAGCGCTCATCGCACGAGGTAACAACAAACTCACATGGACCTTGATACCGGAGACCTGTCCTTCCTGCCTCTGGGCGGGACGGGCGAGATCGGCATGAATCTCAACCTATACCGCTGCAACGGCAAGTGGCTTGCGGTGGATTGCGGGATCGGCTTTGGCGGCGCGGCGCATCCGGAGGTCGATGTTATGATGGCCGATCCGGGCTTCATCGCCGCGCGCCGCGACCAGCTTTTGGGCCTTGTCATCACCCATGCGCACGAAGATCATGTCGGCGCCGTCGCCTGGCTGTGGCCGCAACTGCGCTGCCCGGTGTACGCGACACCCTTCGCCGCCGCGGTGCTGCGCCGCAAACTCAGCGAGGCTGGGCTGCTCAATCAGGTCAAGGTTCACGTCGTCCAGCCGGGCGGCGCGATCGACCTGAAACCTTTCGCCATCCGGTTGATCCGGATGTCGCATTCGATCCCGGAAGCCCAGGCGCTGGCGATCGACACGCCTTATGGCACCATCCTGCACACCGGCGATTGGAAGCTCGACCCGACGCCACTTCTGGGCCCGCCCTCGGACGAGCTCGCGCTGGCGGAACTGTCGAAGAAACCGGTTCTCGCGATGATCTGCGATTCGACCAACGCGATGGTCGAGGGCCACTCGGGCAGCGAGAAAGACGTGGCGCAGGTGCTGACCGCGTTGATTCGCGATCTGCGCGGGCGGGTCGCGGTGACGTGCTTCGCCAGCAATGTCGCGCGGATGGAATCGATCGCCAAGGCCGCCGCCGCCTGCGGCCGGTCCACCGTCCTGGTTGGCCGCAGTTTGCGAAATATCGACGCGGCAGCGCGGGAATGCGGATATCTGAAGTCCTTGGCGCCGTTCCTGCGCGAAGACGACGCCGACGATCTGCCCGACGACAATGTGCTGATCCTGATCACTGGCAGCCAGGGCGAACCGCGCAGTGCGCTGGCCCGGGTGGCCATGGACACGCATCCGCGCGTGGCGCTGGGTGAGGGCGATACCGTCATTTTCTCGTCCCGCGTCATTCCGGGAAATGAGCGGGCGATCGGCGCCGTGCAGGACAATCTGGTCCGTCGCGGCGTACACGTCATGACCGACGACGACCATGCGGTGCATGTCTCCGGCCATCCCGCACGCGACGAATTGCGCCGGCTCTACCGCCTGGTGAAGCCGCGCTTTTCGGTGCCCGTGCATGGCGAATGGCGGCATCTGACCGCGCACGCCGAACTGGCCCGGGAAGAAGGCGCGATCCCCATCCTGATGGAAGACGGCGACATCCTGAACCTCGCGCCCGGGACGGTGGAAATCGTCGATAGCGCGCCGGTGGGCCGTCTGGTGCTGGACGAAAACCGCCTGATTCCGATGAAGGGCGAGGTCATGAACGCCCGCCGCAAGCTGTTGTACAACGGCGTTGTGGTCGCCAGCCTCGCGGTCGATCGCGCGGGCAATGTATTGGGCGATCCCAAACTCAGCGCGCCAGGCCTGCTGGATTCGGACGATCCCGAAGCGGCCTCGGTCGTGCGCGATTTCGCCGCCGGCATTGCCGGTCTGTCCGCGGCGACGCGGCGGGACGACGATTTACTGGTCGAGGCAGCGCGTACGGCCCTGCGCCGCGCCGTCGGCAAGCGGTTGAAAAAACGGCCTCAGGTCGATGTTCATCTGCTGCGTATCTGACCGCGCTTTGGACCGGCGATGAACTGGGTCTCCGGCGCGGTACTTTATATCTTGATCTGGTGGGTGGCACTGTTCGCAGTGCTGCCGATCGGGACCCGCGCCGTCGAGAACGCGGACGCGACATCGGGCTGGCGTGGCGCGCCGGCGGCGCCGCAACTTTGGCGGAAGATCGGGATCACGACCGCGGTGGCCTGCGTTGTCTGGGCGCTGGCCTATGGCGCGATCGTGAGCGATCTCATTAGCTTCCGCGAGGGGTATTTCGCCGCACCAAAATAGCGGTCCGGCTGCGCCCGCTTGTCAGGCGCCGGCCCCCCGATCCGATGCGCGCGCCTTGGTTCAG
>JAYWAX010000569.1:0-3393 GCA_043782125.1 Acetobacteraceae bacterium
CGCCAGAAACCCGCCTGTCCCGCAGCCGGCGTCCAGGATTGGACCAGGTTGGGAGCCCAATGCATTCAGCAGACGGACATGCAGGGCGCGGTACCACCACATTCGGGCCTCCTCCCGGTCCATCACGGCGTATTCCTCGGGTTCCATGGGGGCGGTCGCGTCCGATCCGAGTGCGAGTGTCCGGATGTATGTGACCGTGCGCGCCGGACGGTAAAGACCTTTCCGTTCGCGAATACCCGGCGGGCCGATCTCGCCGGGTTGGCGCGCGATCCCCGGGACGTTCTCGCCCGATGGTCAGCCCCAGATCAGCACCGCCAAAGCCCCGATCGACGCCGCCAGGCCGGCCAGCTTCCGTCGCGTCAGCGGTTCCCCCAAAAAGCCCGCACCAAGCGCCGCGGTGACGACGAATCCCATCTGCGCGATGGGCACCATCGTGCTGGCGTTCCCCACGGCCAAGGCGCGCAACAGGAACAGAAAGGCCCCCAGCAGAACGAGGCCGGAGGGCACCGAATGCCGCCACGTCGCGGCGGGTACGCGATACCCGCGGTCGCCGATCAAGGTCAGCGATGTCACGAGACTGGTGAACACCACCGCCTGCGCCGCAAGCGCCGTCTCCGGCGGCACGCCCGCGCGTAACGCCAGCTTCTGACAGAAATTTCCGAGACCCAGAGCAACCGCCGCGACCGACACCTGAACCAGGAACCGCCGCGACACCGCGCCCGCGCCGCCGCCGCCCAGAAGCAGCCAGATCGCCGCCAGCGCGAGCCCCAGACCCAGCAGCTTCGGACCCGTCGCCGGTTCGCCCAGTACCAGGATGGCGAGACCGGCGGTGATCGGAAAACTCAGCCGGAATACCGGTGCCGCGACCGTGACCGGCCCGTTGGCGAGTCCGCGCAGAAACGCGTTGAACCCAACCAGAAAGCACACGCCAGCCAACCCGCTCCACAACGCCTCCACGCCGAAGGACAACGCCCCCGAGGCGGCCGCCTGCGCGATCGCCAGCGGGAAGAATACCCAGGTCTGCGTCATTAACAGATGCATCGGCCGCACACCTGCGGCGGCGGCACGCTTGAAGACGAAATCGCCCAGACCGAAACAAACCATTGCGGCCAGTGCGTATCCGATTCCCGGCCCCATCGGGATCAGCCCCGAACCGTATACGTACGCGCCGAGGCAAAATATCCGGTCATCGCAATTCCACGCATCGCGACAGCCGCCAATGCGCCATCATTCTGGCGTATGGCCGTGCCGGGTCGCAAGTCCGGCTGGTCTGGGGCTGGGCGTTCTGGATGTGCTGGGGGGCAGAGACCCGGCGTCTCCCCAGGCCCAGAGTCTGTTCCCGAAAGCGCCCCGGACTTGTGACCCGGCACGGCAACAGGCAAGCAAGCGGGCCATGTCTGTTTCCCAACCCTTCCGTCCGCTGACCGACAACGCCGCCGATACGGTGCGTGGGATATTATTGGTGGCAGCGTCGTATTTGATTTTGACCATTGGCGACATCGCCGCCAAATGGGCCATCCTCGTCTCCGGTGTCGCCTGGGCTTTGATGTGGCGCGGTGCCTTCGGGGCCGCGGCGATCGTGAGTGTCACCGCGATGGGGCAGGGGAGGACCGGTCTCGCGCGGCTCCGGCCGTCGCGGTGGAAGATGGTGGCGCTGCGGTCCGGCCTGTCATCCTTCACCACGATTTCCTGGTATTTGTCGTGGACCCAGATGCAACTGGCGGACACGTATGCCCTGGGGTTCACGGCCCCGCTGATCATGACGGTTCTGGCCGTGCCGTTACTGGGGGAACGGCTGCGCTGGCGCCGGATTCTCTCGACGCTGGTGGGATTCGCGGGCGTGCTGGCGATGGTGCGTCCCGGCGGCATCCCGATCACCCCCGCGGTGCTGCTGCTGATGGCCGGGATCGTGACCATGGCGCTGACCCGCATCATGGCCCGCTTTTTATCGCAGACCGAAACGCCCGAATGCCAGGCCTTCTGGCTGATGATTTCCCACGGCCTGTCCGGCGTGGCGATGCTGTGGGTCACACCGCTGACATCTCTGGGCGGCCCCATTTCCTGGTTTGCCTTGATCTTTCTGGGCGTTTCCAGCGGCCTGGCGCATTGCATGTTTTCCCGTGCCTACGGCCTGGCGCCAGTCTCGGCACTGGCACCTTATGAATATACGATGCTGCTGTGGGGCGGGCTCGCCGGTTGGCTGGTGTTTGGCGAAGTCCCGTCCTGGACCACGCTTACGGGCGCTGCGATCGTCGCGCTGGCGGGCTTATACAATCTGCACCGCGAACGGGTGCGCCGCGCGATGGACGCGCGCGGTTAACTCCCTACCCGCTTCAGCGTGAAATGCAGCCCGCATTGGCTGTCCCGGACATCGCCGCTGATGGTCGTGCCATCGTGTATGCCCGTCAGTTGCACGCCCGGCAGCGCCCCTTGCACCGTCCCGTTGCTGAGCACCTGCGCCTGGATGTACTGGTTCTCCCATCGGTAAAACATCGTCCCGCTCCGCACGTTGATGCTCAAAAGCCCGGGACGGGGGCAGGTACGGCGCAGAACCTGAAACCGAGTGGCGGTGCCGCGGTAATCGCCGTCGCCCGATCCAACGAGGCCAGGCACTTTCCCGCAGGCACCCAAAGCCAGGCATCCGAGCAATACGCCGCTGGTGGCGAAACGCTTTCCATTCACGAACAGTCACCTTTTTTTTCGACACGCGCTCTCGCGCGGGTTTTGGCCCGCGTTCTCGCGCGGGGTTTGACCAGCGCGCCTGGCCGCGGGCGGGCCGCCCGATTTGACTGCCCTCTCATGCGGGCGCGCCGCCCGTTTGGCAACCGTCCCGCGCGATCGACGCGTCATTGGTATTTTGGGCCTCCGTCTCCGCCGGCCCCTGCGTTCCCGGCGGGACTGTGCGTGGCGTCAGCCGCGACCGAATGCCGGGACGCGCCGGGCAACCGCCGGGCGCGTCCATCCCCAAAATCAGTGCTTGAACGCAGGCATCACTCCGGTCGCAAACCGCTCCAACTGCTCCAGGCACAGCGACAGCGGCAGACCCAAAGGCTGTGCGACCGTCACGCGGCTGAGGCCGGGATAACGCGCTTCCAACGCCTTCAACTGCCCGATGATGTCGTCCGGCGTGCCCGCCAGGAACCCGCCGGCCGCCACCGCGTCCTCGATCCGCGGCAGTTTCACGTTCGGAACCAAACGAGGATCGCGCATCGCCTCGATCTGCTCGTCGGTCAGGGCTTTGACGAGGCGCAGCTCGCCGAACATCTTCATGTTCTCTTCGTAATAGATGGCCGCCTCCTTCATCGCCTGTTCCTTGCTGTTGGCGATGTGGAACTGAAAGCCGATCGCCATGCGCTCGCCCGGTTCCAGGTCGATGCCGATCCGCTTATGCGC
>JAYWAX010000570.1:0-3389 GCA_043782125.1 Acetobacteraceae bacterium
CGTCATGGCCCGGCTTGACCGGGCCACCCGAAGCGGCATGGTGCCGGCCCGATGGCCCGGTCGCGCCGGGCCATGACGGAGAGAGCGGAGCGCGAAACAAAAACCACGATATCCGACACGGAGACACACACCATGTCCGAAGCCGCGACTGCCTTCAAACCTTACAGCCGCCCGCAAATGGCGAAGCTCGCCGCCGCCGACATCCCGGAGGGGTGGTATGTCAATCTCGGCATCGGCATTCCGACCATGATCGCCGATCACGTCCCGCTTGACCGCGAAGTCATTTTTCACAGCGAAAATGGCGTTCTCGGCATGGGACCGGCGCCGGAGAAGGACAAAATAGAACCCTGGCTGATCAATGCGGGTAAGCAATACGTTACGCTGCGCGCGGGTGGGTCGATCTGCCATCACGCCGACAGCTTCGCCATGATCCGGGGCGGGCATTTGGACCTTTGCGTATTGGGCGCGTTCCAGGTCGCCGATAACGGCGACATCGCCAATTGGGCCACGTCGGAAAACGACACGGCACCCGCGGTCGGCGGCGCGATGGACCTGGCGGCGGGCGCAAAGCGTCTGTGGGTGGTGATGGATCACACCACCAAGGACGGCGCGCCGAAACTGGTGACCAAATGCACCTACCCGCTGACGGCGCAAAGTTGTGTCAAGCGTATCTATACCAACCTCGCGGTCATCGATGTGGCCGCCATTGGCTTCGTGGTGCGCGAAATGGCGCCCGGCCTGTCGTTCGAGGATTTGCAGGCCCGCACCGAAGCCAAGCTGCATCTGGCATCCTGACATGATCCACGAGGGCGGCTGCCATTGCGGCAATCTGACATTGCGGCTGCGTCTGACCCGGCCGCCCGCGGATAACCCGACGCGGTCCTGCCAATGCGCGTTTTGCCGGGCGCATGCGACACGGACGGTGTCGGATCCGCTTGGCGAGGTGAACATCGCCGCGCGCGACAAAGCCCAGGTGGAGCGGTACCGGTTTGGAACGAAGACGGCCGATTATCTGCTGTGCAGGAACTGCGGCGTTTATATTGGCGCGATCTGCGAAACGCCGGATGGAACGCGGATGGTGACCAACGTCAACACCCTTGCGGGACGGGACGCCTTTCCGCCCGCGTCTACTTTCCCCAATCACGATGCCGAGATCGTCGAGGCTCGGGTCGCGCGGCGGGCGGCGAACTGGACCCCCGCCGTCACACACGGATTTTAGATCGGACGTCCGTCTCCGGTTGGGCAGCTTGCCCGTCCGGGACGGAAACACTTCGCGTGTCAGACGGCCCGCGTGACGGCCAGCCTGTCTGTCAGGCTGCGCGCGTGGCGGGCGTCGCGCGGCGGGCGAACCAAAGCGCGGCGGCCTCGCCTTCCGCACGATCGACGAAGGCCAGATTGACCTGGTTGCCGCCGATTTTCACGACCCGCATTTTCGCCTCCACCGGCGCGTCCGGAATGCGCAGCACCGCCTCCCGCGCCTGGGTTGGCAGCGTGGACGCGGCGGTGATCACCGCCAGTCCACCGGCGGAGATATTCGTGACCACCCCGGCGTAAACCGTCCCGTCCAGGATCAGCCGCGCCTCCGCGTCGATGGCCTGACGCGGGTCCCGGCGGCGGTCGGCGGTGCGAATGCGGGCCATGAACATCGCCGCCTGCGCGTTCAACTGCTCCGCCCGGTCCGAAAGATCGGTGGACGCCGAGGCGACATCGCGCGCGGTCCCGGCGGTGTGCGACGCGACACGTTCCAGGTTCCGCGCACCGCTGGTGATGTCGGCGGCGCCCATGGCCGCGGCGCCGACCGAACGGGCGATTTCCTGCGTCGCCGCACCCTGTTGTTCCACCGCCCCGGCAATCGAGGTCGTGGTTTCCCGCATTTGCTCCACGGCGCCCGCGATGCCCGTCATGGTTTCCGCGATCCGCGCGACCACGGCACGCACGGCGTTCACCTGCTCGCGAATATCGTCGGTGGCGCGCGCGGTTTGCGCCGACAGTGCCTTGACCTCGCCCGCGACGACGGCGAACCCCTTACCCGCGTCGCCTGCGCGCGCGGCCTCGATGGTCGCGTTCAGGGCCAGCAGATTGGTCTGACCGGCGATGTTCTGGATCAGACCGACGACGTCGCCGATGCGGGCGGCGGTGATGTTCAGCGACTCCACGATTTCCGTCGCCCGCCCGACCGTCGTTACCGCCGTGCTCGTCGTATCCGCCGCCTGCTGCGTTTGGCGCGAAATCTCTCCAATCGAGGCGGTGATCTCTTCCGCCGCCGCCGCGACCGCCTGGATGTTCATCGACGATTGCTCGGCGCCCACGGTCAGCCCAGCGGCCTCTGCCGTCGCGGTATTCGCCGCCGTCAGCATTTCCCCGGCGTTGGCGGTCAGGCCGTGCGCCGCGGTCGCGACGCCTTGGGTGAACGTATTGATGACCGAGCCGAACTGGTCGGCGAGTTCTTCCAGCCGTTGGTGAAACCCCTCGGCGTTTTCCGACAAATAGCCGCTGACCACCAGGCCGAGGTCGAAAAAGATCGCGCGATCGACGGCCCGGATCGCCCGATCCAGCCTGGCGCGGGACGCGGGCGTGGAAATGGCGCGCGACATTTGCGTCACCGCGAGCGAATGGATGCCCTCCAGCGCCAGCAAATAAGTGGCGATGTAAAACGATGGCTCGAGACCGATTCGCGAATGGGTCCGCGCGATCCGTTTGACCGAGGCCACGTAATCCGCGTCGAACGCGCCGCCGAACAACCGCCGCCAATGTTCATGCTGGCGCTTGCGCGCGCCGGCGACGATTTCGGGCGTCGCGAACAGCGCCTTCAGGGACGGCCGTTGCATGATATGTTCGTACATCCGGTCGAGGATGGTCACCATGCCGCCCTCGATCATGGGCCAGATAGAGCGCAACGTGTCGCATGTTTCCGGATCGATTCGTCCGAAGGCGAGGCCTTCCGTGAGGTCGTCAGCCAATTTCGTACCCTTTCTTATCGTGACGCGGGGCCGAAGCTGACGGATGTTTCTAAAGAAACCGTTAAATAAAATGAAAATTTTGCGCGGGCGTAGCGCAGCAATGTAAAACCAATCGTTCGAACGATTTATTATTGGCGAAACCTTCGCCGCGCCCGCCCGGCGCGTGTCGGGATCGCCGTCCGGCCTCCGTCCGTTTTACGAGCTTGCGGAAGGAGGTTGGGCGGGATTGCGCCCGCTTTGGGGCCGGTCATACCAGGGGCCCGAACAGTTGACTCTTGTCCCGCCCCGTCATGGCCCGGCTTGATCGGGCCACCGGGAGCGGGCCAGCCTATGGCGACGCTCACGAATAACCGCTCCATTTGAGGCACGCGCCGCCACACCCCGTCATGGTCCGCGAAGGCGGACCATCCACGATTTGCGGTGCTGGAT
>JAYWAX010000571.1:0-3384 GCA_043782125.1 Acetobacteraceae bacterium
CGAGGAAGGCCAGGCCATGCTGATACGCGATCTGGGCCATCTCACGTCGTTGAAGGTGCCGCCGTTGAACCCGCCCGGCTTCGACCCGGCGGTGCAAAAATTATGGTTCGCGGACCGCGCCGAATCCGACTCCGTACGCCGCCAATGGCTCGAAGACTGGGCCAAGGCCTACGGCTTCAGGCAGTAGGCGCCCCCATCCCGGCCATTTCCCGCCATTCCGCTTCCGTCACCGTCGTCACACCCAACTCCGCCGCCTTGCGCGCTTTCGATCCGGCGTCGGCGCCCACCACCACCAGATCGGTCTTCTTCGAGACACTGTCGGTGACCTTGGCGCCCAACGCTTCCGCGCGCGCCTTTGCCTCGGGCCGGGTCATGGTTTCCATCGTGCCGGTGAAAACGACAATCTTGCCCGCGACAGGACTGTCCGCAGCGGCCGTCGCCACGGCGTCCTCGACCGTCAATTTCGCCGCGAGTTCGTCTAATGTCTCAACATTACGCGACTCGCCGAAGAAATCGGCGAGTTCCACGGCGATCGCGGGACCGATCCCCAGAATTTCGCCAAGCGTGCTGCGTGCCTCGGACCCAATAATCGTCGCGGCCTGCATGCCGTCCCGCCAAACCCGATAAGACCCGTAATGACGCGCCAGAAGCCGCGCATTCGACTCGCCGATGCGGCGAATGCCAAGCGCATATATCAACCGTTCCAGCGGAATGCGCCGTTTCGCCTCGATGGCACGGGTCAGATTGCGCGCCGAAAGCCTGCCCCACCCCTCGCGTTTCGCGATCTCTGGCTCGCGCGCCGGCAATTCGAACAAATCGGCGGGCCCATGCAGCCATCCCGCCGCGTAAAACTCGCGAATGGATTTCTCCCCGAGTCCGTCGATATCGAAGGCTGTCCGGGAGACAAAATGGATCAGGCGTTCGACCCGCTGTTCCGGACAGATCAGACCGCCCGTGCAACGGCGCACGACTTCGCCGGCGGGTCGCGCCGCGTGGCTGCCGCAGACCGGGCAAATATCCGGATACGCGTAGGGAACGGAATCCGCCGGACGCCGTTCGGTTACCACGGAAACGATCTGCGGGATCACATCCCCCGCGCGTTGCAGCACGACGGTATCGCCAATTCGAATATCCTTGCGGGCGATTTCGTCTTCGTTATGCAACGTCGCGCGCGACACCAGCACGCCGCCGACATTGACCGGTTCCAGCTCCGCCACCGGGGTCAGCGCGCCGGTGCGTCCCACCTGGATGCGGATGTCTTTCAGGACGGTCGTTGCCTGCTCGGCGGGGAATTTCCAGGCGATCGCCCAGCGTGGGGCGCGGCCGGCGAAACCGAGGCGGCGTTGTAAGGAAAGATCGTCGATTTTGTAAACAACGCCGTCGATGTCGTATTCCAGGCCGGACCGCTTGAGGCCGATCTCGGCCTGAAACGCCTCCGCCTCCATTTCGTCGCTTACCAGCTTCCACAGCGGGTTCACGTCGAACCCCCATTGCTTCAAACGCGCCAAATAACCCGAGTGCGTGTCCGCCACCGCCTCGCTCGCCTCTCCCTGGGCGTACGCGAACAACGACAACGGCCGTGTCGCGGTCATCAGCGGATCGAGTTGGCGCAGCCCGCCTGCGGCGGCGTTGCGCGGATTTGCGAAGAGTTTTTCGCCCGCCGCCGCCTGCCGTTCGTTCAGCGCCAAAAAATCGGCTTTGGTCATGAACACCTCGCCGCGGATTTCGATCAACGCCGGCGCGTGTCCGCGAAGCTGGACCGGCACCGATTTCATGGTGCGCAGATTGGCGGTGACGTCTTCGCCCTCGGTCCCGTCGCCTCGGGTCGCGCCATGCACGAAGACGCCGTGTTCGTATGTCAGGTTGATCGACAACCCGTCGATTTTGGGCTCCGCGACGAAGGGCATGGCGCCGGAGGTACCAAGGAACCGATGCGCGCGCGCGACGAAGTCGGCGAAATCGGCGGTGTCGAAGGCGTTGTCCAGGGACAACATCGGCACGCGGTGGCGCAATTTCGAAAACCCGCTATCGGGCGCGGCGCCGATCCGATGCGATGGCGAATCCGCCCGGACCAGCGCCGGAAACCGCACCTCGATGGCCGCGTTGCGTTGGCGCAGCGCGTCGTAATCGGCATCCGAAATTTCTGGCGCGTCCCGGTCGTGATACGCGCGGTCGTGATGGGCGATCTCGGCCGCGAGGCGTTCGAGTTCGGCCGCGGCCTCCGCGTCCGTCAGGTCCTCGACCGGGTTCATGCCGGACTCCGTTGCCGCTGACACAAGAAATTACTTCGGATAAGGTGGATAAAGATGCGGAAAGATCACCTTGTCGGCCGGCCCAGGAGGGGAGGGCGGTCCGACCTTGCCGCAGGCGGCGAGGAGGAGGGCCAGAGCCGTCAATGAAACCAGCATTGTCTTCATGCCAAAGCCTCCAGCCATCGTGCCGCTTCCCGCGCGACGTTCGCGGGCGCCGTGCCGCCGTGACTGACGCGGGAGGCGACCGAGGCTTCTACCGTCAAGACCGAAAACACCTGCGATGTAATGCCCGGCTCCACCGCTTGCATGTCCGTCAGCGTCAGGTCCGCCAGATCGACGCCCTTTGTCTCCGCGACCGCAACCAGGGTGCCGGTAATGTGATGTGCGCTGCGGAACGGTAATTTCAGCACGCGCACCAGCCAGTCTGCGAGGTCGGTCGCGGTCGCGAAGCCCGACCCCGCGAATTCCCGCATTCTCGCCACATCCGGCGTCATGTCGCGCACCATGCCAGCGGTCGCGGCGAGCGATAAAGCCCATGCCTCGGCGGCGTCGAAAACGGGCTCTTTGTCCTCCTGCATATCCTTCGCGTAGGCCAGCGGCAGTCCCTTCATGACCGTCAACAGCGCCACCAGCGCCCCCGCGATCCGCCCGGTCTTGGCACGCACCAGCTCCGCCGCGTCCGGATTGCGCTTTTGCGGCATGATCGAGCTGCCGGTGGTGAACGCGTCCGACAGCCGGACGAAGCGATACGGCGTGCTGCACCAGATCACGATTTCCTCGGCGAATCGCGACAGGTGCATCGCCGAGATTGCGGCAGCCGACAGAAACTCCAGCGCGAAGTCGCGATCGGACACGGCATCGAGGGAGTTCGCGGAGGGCCGGTCGAAGCCCAAAGCGGCGGCGGTCATGTCGCGATCGATCGGGAACGACGTCCCCGCCAGCGCCGCGGAGCCAAGCGGCGAGACATTCATCCGCCGGCGTGTGTCGGCCAGGCGCCCGCGATCGCGGTCCAGCATTTCCACATAGGCCAGCAAATGGTGCCCGAAGGTGACGGGCTGCGCGGTCTGCAAATGGGTAAAGCCTGGCATCGGATCGGCCGCATGCGCCGCCGCGCGCTCTGCCAGCGCGCGCA
>JAYWAX010000572.1:0-3371 GCA_043782125.1 Acetobacteraceae bacterium
GGGGGACTGGGAGATCACGCAGGCCATCTCCAACGCCATGGGCTATAAAATGCACTACGATCATCCCTCGGAGATCATGGCCGAGATCGCGCGGACCACGCCGGGTTTCGCCGGGGTGAATTATGCCATGCTGGACAAGGGCTCGGTCCAGTGGCCCTGCAACGATGCGGCGCCAGAGGGCACGCCGATCATGCATATCGACGGCTTCGCCCGCGGCAAGGGCCTTATGGTTGTCACGGAATACGTGGCCACCGACGAAAAGGTTGGGCCGCGCTTCCCGTTGCTGCTGACCACCGGGCGCATCCTCAGCCAATACAATGTCGGCGCGGAGACACGGCGCACCGCCAATGTTGTCTGGCACGCGGAAGACCGGCTGGAAATCCACCCGCAGGACGCCGAGGACCGGGGCATTCGCGATGGCGATTTCGTCCGCCTGGCCAGCCGCACCGGGGAGACGTCGTTGCGCGCGCAGGTGACGGATCGGGTCGCGCCGGGCGTGATTTACACGACCTTCCACCACCCGGACACGCAGGCCAACGTCGTCACGTCGGATTATTCCGATTGGGCCACCAACTGTCCGGAATACAAGGTGACGGCGGTGCAGGTGACACCGTCGAACGGCCCCAGCGAGTGGCAGGACAAATATCGCGAAATGGCGGAGAAAAGCCGGCGGATCGAGGTTGTGGCCGCCAAATAGAGGCCAACGTCCCGGCCGGCGGAAGGGAGGTTACCTTGCGAAAGAATTTACGCGGTTGGCTCCTGGCGCCACTGTTGCTGGCGAGCTGCGCCGGTCCGGTGGAAGACCCCAGCGTGGTGGCGAAACAACGCTACCTCGCCGCGAAATCCGCCTGCGAGTTTCGTTTTCCGGCGGCGATTGTCCAGCAGAGCGATTGCCGGACGGACGCGGCGAACGCCTATATTCGGCCGTTCTATCGGTACGGCGATCTGATGACGCGCTTGCAGGTTTTACGCCGTGAATGGGCGGTCAAGGTCGATCATGGCAAATTGTCCCGAGCAGCATTTGCCCGGCTGGTGGCGCGGGAGGAACGCGCAGTGGACCGGGAAGAGACGCAGCGGAATATCGACGCGGGGCTGGAACCGGCGCCGGACCGGCGGTGACCGGCTGCGCCCATTGAACGGCGGCGCGGGTGGACGGCGTGCGCGCGACATCGGGAAGCTGGTCAAAGGCGGCCCGCCCGCCGATAATTGCCCACTCTTTACAAGGAATCCCCAATGCTTTTCCTCGTCGTCAGCGATCCCCGCCCCGAACGCCCGTCCTCCGTCGTCAGCCAGCGCAAGCTGTTCTGGGACTGGATCGATCCACTGCTGAAATCGGGCGAGGCGCGCTCGGTTCACGCCAAAGTGGGCCGTGGCGCCGTGGTGCTGTTCGATGTGGCCTCCAACGAAGGCCTGCACCGGCGGCTGAACGAGTGGGCGGATATCGTCCCCGCGCATTTCCAGGTTCACGCGCTGATCGACCCGGGCGCGGCCCAGGAATTTCTTAACAATGGGCCGGGGGTTGCTTAACGGCAGCCGAGTGGTTTGTTGACAATGCAGGGCAATCGCCTGAAAGCACCCGCCGCGCCTTTCCGCGTCATGGCAGGCCCCCGAGCGGGCCATCGGCAGCGGTGTGCAAGGCGATTTCGCGCGATCCCGACGCGATCCTTTCCCCGGACATTGTTTGTGCCGCGACCGATGGCCGGCTCGGGGGCGTGGCATGACGGCGAGAGGACATCGCGCCAGGTGCAGGCGATTGCCCGGCGTAACAATGGCCTGGGGCTTTCTTAACACCCGATGTCGCGCGTAACATCGGCGCGACTGAGTCCATATATATATGCAATGGCCGGAGAGAGACCTACCATGACCACAGGCCCCCTGGACGGCATGCGCGTACTCGACTTCACGACCACCATCGCGGGCCCTTGGTGCACGCGGATGATGGCCGATCTGGGCGCGGAGGTTATCAAAGTCGAAACCGCCGACGGCGACATGATGCGCACGCGCCCGCCGCTGCGGGACCAGGCGTCCACCTCCTTCGGAAACCTGAACGCGGGCAAGCAGAGCATTGTGCTCGACCTGAAGCGGCCAGAGGGGCAGGAGGTCGTGCGCCGGTTGCTGACCACCAGCGATTTCCTGGTGGAAAACTTTCGTCCCGGCGTGATGTCGCGGTTCAATCTGGACTACGCGACGGTGGCGAAGCGGCATCAGGAGCTGATCTACTGCTCGATCTCCGGGTATGGTCAGACCGGGCCGTCGTCGGGTCTTGCCGCCTATGCGCCGGCGGTTCACGCGGCGTCGGGCTTCGATATGGCGCATCTGGCCTTTCAGCCGGGCCGCGACCGCCCCGATAATTGCGGTATTTATGTCGCCGATTTCGTCAGCGGTACCTATGCCTTCGGCGCGATCATGGCGGCGTTGGCGCATCGGCATCTGACCGGCCTTGGCCAGCACATCGACGTGTCGATGCTCGAGTCCATGCTGACCCTGCTGGCCCCCGAGGTGCAGTCGGCGCAGTTCACCGTGGTCCCGCCGGGCCGGCCGATGTTCGGGCCGGTGCGTACCGCCGACGGTTACATCATGCCCGCCGTCGCCAGCGAGAAGTCGTTCCAGGGCATTTGCGCCGCCGCCGGCCATCCGGAATGGATCGAGGACCCGCGTTTTGCCCGGTATCCCGACCGGCGCGCCCATTGGGGGGATTTCGTGGACTTGCTGGAAACGTGGTCCACCACCCTGCCCACCGCGGCGTGTCAGGCGGCGTTCGACGCGCACGGCGTACCCAGTTCGCCGTACCGGACGGTCCAGGAGGTGCTGGCGGACCCGCAGCTTGCCCATCGCGGCGCTTTGGCCGAGGTCCAGGACAAATCCGGGACCTTCAAGGTGATCAATCCGCCCTTCCGCCTCTCCGCCGCCCCCGTCCGCGCCGCAGGATTCGCTGCTTCACTGGGCCAGCACACCCGCGAGATTCTGGAATTGGCGGGGTACGCCACCGACGAGATCGAAAAAATGTCAGCCGGCGGCGTTGTTGTCATAGCGGAATAGCCGCGCGAGTGTGTGCCATTGGCCACACAAGGATCGTCTCAGTGTCTTTTTAAGACGACTCGGTGAGACAATCCATCAAATCCGGCGGAACCTGGGAAACCTCGGGTGTCCGCCGCCCGCTGCATCTGGTGGATCGAGCTGTGGATAAAGCAACCTGTAGCAGATGCGCCCCAGGGAGTGTGTGTTCTGGGTCACAGTCGGGTTCGGTCAGTTAACGGTTTTCCGAGGGTCCGCCATGCATTTTTCTCACGCGAGAGGGTTGCCGCGCCGGAATTCGTCCGCTAACCCGGAGTCATGCGAACACTTGCACTCCTCCTCACCCTTCTCGCGCT
>JAYWAX010000573.1:0-24772 GCA_043782125.1 Acetobacteraceae bacterium
GAAGAACGAAGACAGGGTCGCCGGGGAAGGTTAATATTTCGTTAAGGCCAACCGGCTTTTCCATAAAAGGGCAGCCAGTGGGCAAGCTCAGGGAATAAGGCAGAAACTGAAAAGGAGAGCGGAACATGACGAACCCATCGGACGCGGCTCGCGCGGCCCTGCCGGACGACGCCGAGACCGCCAGCCTGGCCGGACGGGTCTGGCGGCCAGAGCTTGACGGTCCCGCCGTCGTCGCGATCCGGGGCGGGGCGGTGTTCGATATCTCCTCGACATGCCCGACCATGCGCGATCTGTGCGAACACCCCGACCCCGCCGCCATCGTCCGCGCCGCGCCCGGGCTCCGTCTGGGCTCGCTGGCCGGCATTCTGGCGAACACACCGCCCGATACCCGCGACCGGACCAAACCCTGGCTGCTCGCGCCCAACGATCTTCAGGCCATCAAGGCCGCGGGCGTCACCTTCGCGATTTCCATGCTGGAGCGCGTCATCGAAGAACGCGCCCGCGGCGATCAGACCGCCGCCGCCGCCATCCGCGCCGAGGTCACCCGCCTCGTCGGCGACGACCTCGCGAAGCTGAAACCGGGCTCCCCCGAGGCCGCCCGCCTGAAACAGGTTCTGATAGAGCAGAACGCCTGGAGCCAATATCTGGAAGTCGGCATCGGCCCCGACGCGGAGATTTTCACGAAAGCGCAGCCCATGGCGGCGGTGGGAACGTTCATGGACGCGGGCGTGCATCCGATCTCGTCCTGGAACAATCCCGAACCCGAAATCGTCCTCGCGGTGTCCTCGGCAGGCCGGATCGCCGGGGCCGCACTGGGCAACGACGTCAATCTCCGCGACGTGGAAGGCCGGTCGGCGCTGTTGCTGAGCAAGGCGAAGGACAACAATGCCTCCTGCGCCATCGGCCCGTTCATCCGCTTCTTCGACGCAGGCTTTACCCTCGACGACATTCGTTCCACCACCGTGACCCTGCGCGTGGAGGGCCTGGATCGGTTCGTGCTGGAAGGTTCGTCCTCGATCGCGATGATCAGCCGCGACCCCGCCGATCTCGTCGGACAAATGGTCAACGCGCATCACCGCTACCCCGACGGCGCGATGCTGTTTTTGGGCACCATGTTCGCGCCGGTAGCGGATCGTGGCGAGCCAGGTCAGGGCTTTACCCATAAGACCGGCGACATCGTCACCATCGCCGCCCCCAGATTGGGCGCGCTGGTCAACCGCATCGCCCCCACCGACCAATGCGAGCCCTGGACGTTTGGAACCGCTGCCCTGATGCGCAACCTCGCCGCACGAGGCCTGCTAACCTGAAGGAGTCTTCGCATGGGAATCGGTTTTGCCTCCGCCACCGCCCTCGCGGCGATGGTCAGCCGCCGGGACATCGGCTGCCTGGAACTGCTGGACCACTTCATCGCCCGGGTGGTGGCGCTGGACGGGCCCATCAACGCGGTCGTAGTCCGCGATTTCGACCGCGCCCGCGATCGTGCCCGCTGCATGGACAACGCGCCGGACCGCCGCGGCCCCTTGTTCGGCGTGCCGATGACCGTGAAGGAAAGCTTCGACGTCGCCGGCCTGCCCACCACCAGAGGCCATCTCGCCGCGAAGGACCATCGCGCCAAAATCTCCGGCCTCGCGATCAGACGGTTGGAGGCGGCGGGGGCGATCGTGTTCGGCAAAACCAACGTGCCGGTCGATCTGGCGGACTGGCAGAGCTACAACCCGGTCTACGGCACCACCTGCAATCCCTGGAATCTCGACCATACGCCCGGTGGCTCCTCCGGTGGATCGGCGGCGGCGTTGGCGGCGGGCCTCACGGGTTTGGAACTGGGCACCGACATCGGCGGGTCCATCCGCGTGCCGGCGCATTACTGCGGCGTGTTCGGGCACAAGCCGACCTGGTCGCTGTGCCCCACCTACGGCGATCCCGACACCAGCCCGGCGTCGGCGACGGATCTTGCGGTGTCCGGCCCGATGGCGCGATCGGCGGACGATCTGGCCACCGCGCTGGACCTGCTGGCGCGCCCCGACCCGGACGAAACCGGGCTGACCTACAATCTTCCGCCACCACGCAGCGTCACCCTGAAAACCCTCCGCGTCGCCGTCTGGTCGCACCAGCCGGGACAGGCGACGGACCCGGAAACCGTCGCCGCCATCGAGGCCATGGCCGACCGCCTGGAACAGCTTGGCGCGACCGTCAGCCGGACCGCGCGTCCGGAACTCGATCCGTTGGAAGCGTTCCACCTGTATCTGAAAGCGCTCGATTCCGCCTGGAGCGCCCGGATGACCGGCGCGATCCTGGCGGCGAAGCGCGAACGATTGAAAACCCTGGACCCTGCCGACAGCGGGACCGACGCTGTCATGGCGCGTGCCACCGACATGGCCCACCGCGACTGGCTGATCCTGAACGAACGCCGGATGAAGCTGCGCCGCGTCTGGTCGGCGTTCTTCCGGGATTGGGACGTGCTGCTCAGCCCCGTCATCGCCACTGCGGCTTTGCCCCACATGCAGGAAGGCGCCAGCATGGCGGGCGGCACCCGCCGGCCGCACATCCAAAGCGGGCAACCGTGGGAACGGCGGCTGACCGTCGATGGCCGCGACATATCTTATAATGACATGTTGTTCTGGCCGGGCCTGACGGCGGGCTGCCACCTGCCCGCCACCGTCATTCCCCTCGCCCGCACCGCCCTGGGCCTTCCCTTGGGCGTTCAAATTTCCGGCCCGATTTACGGCGACCGGACCACCATTGCTGCGGCTTCCCTGTTCGAACAAGCGGGGTACCGATTCCAACCGCCGCCCGCGTAACTCACCCTTGAGGAAAAGGCATCGCGCGGCCTTGAGGAAAACGCCCCTCTTGCGATAAGGCGTGGGAGTTCGCCCCTCTCGGAGAGTAAACAATGTCCCTCACGCGCCGCGCTGCGCTTTCGACCGCCACAGCGTCCGTCATGTTACCGGCCTTTCGCGCCCGCGCGCAGGCCAGGCCGACCATCAAGATTGGCGTGATCAACGATCAGTCCGGCCCGTACCGCGATCTGAACGGCCCGACCTCTGTGGCCTGCACCAAACAGGCGGTGCTGGAATTCGCCGCTGCTGGCTTCAACGTAGAGGTCCTGGACGCCGATCATCAGAACAAGCCGGATGTCGCGGTGTCGATCGCGCGGCAATGGATCGACCAGCAGGGCATCGATGTCGTGATGGACTGCGCCGCGTCCTCCGCCGCGCTGGCGCTCGCGTCGCTGTGCCGGGAAAAGAACAAGGTGATGATCGCCACCAGCACGGCGACCTCCGACATTACCGGCAAGGCCTGCACGCCGAACTCGATCCACTGGGTGTTCGACACGTATATGGAGGCGAAATCGACCGGCGGCGCGATGGTCAAGGCGGGCGGCGACAGCTGGTACTTCCTGTATCCGAACTACGCGTTCGGCGAGGCCCTGCAACGCGACACCGCGCGCTTCGTCCAGGAAGCCGGCGGAAAAGTCATGGGGACAGAACCCTATCCGTTCCCGGAAACCACCGATTATTCGACCCAATTGATCAAGGCGATGGCGTCCGGCGCGAAGGTTCTGGGGTTCTGCGGTGCGGGTTCCGATGTCGTGAACATGATCAAGCAGGCCGCGGAATTTGGCCTGACCAAGAAGATGAACATCGCCATCATGGTCGGCTACACCCAGGATATCCGCTCGATCGGCCTGGAAATGGCGCAGGGCGCGCGCTTGTCCGAGTCATACTACTGGGATCTGAACGACCGCACCCGCGCGTTCAACGACCGGATCAAGGGCAAGGTGAAATTGTGGCCCAGTATGGCGCAGGCGGGGAATTACTCTTGCACGCTGCACTATCTGAAGGCGGTCCAGGCCATGGGCGCGGCGGCGGCGAAAGTCGATGGCGCGGCCACAGTGGCACAGATGAAGAAAATGCCCACCGACGACGATTGCTTCGGCAAGGGCCTGATCCGCGAAGACGGCCGCAAAATCCATCCCGTGTATCTGTTCGAGGTCAAGAAGCCCTCGGAAAGCAAGCACGAATGGGACGTGTACAAGCTGATCAGTACCACGCCGGCCGAGGAAGCGTTCCGTCCGTTGTCCGACAAGGCCTGCCCGCTGATCAAGGCCTGAAACGCCAGAAGACCCCGCCATCGCGGCGGTAAAGGCAACGGCGGCGCGCCTGGGACGGCGCGCCGCCGGCATATCACGGCAGCTTGTTGTGCGAACCGTCGCAGCGCGGTGGGTTGCCGGTCGCTTTGCACCCGCAGAACGAGACAATACCGGCCTGCTCGGCCTCGAACTTCATCGGGCTGAACGTGGATCCCTTGTGCGATCCGTCGCAGAACGGCTGCTTGCCGCTTTTGCCACAGGAACACCACCAATAGGATTTGCCGGCCTCGACCTCAACCTTGTACGAGCCCTTCTGGGCCATAACGGGCAGTGATTCGGACATCGATTTTTCTCCCTGAACTGCGGCCGCACAGAAATCCGGCGGCGTCGCCGCCACGGTAGCGAGGCGCGCGCGATCGGGGAAGAGCCAGAGCCGGCGCCTCATCCGCATCGGGATAACGGCGGCGGCAAAGCAAAATCCGGCCTTTCCCCGTCATGGTCTGGCCCGCCGGGCCGCCGTCATGGTTCGGCTTGACCGGAGGCAGTCGATTTTCCTGCCCCGGCATCCCGATCCCGAAGCCCGGATGACTGCGCCCAGGCGCTTCCTCAGCTCCGCCGCGTCGAACGCCGCGTCGCATCCCGCGCCGGCAACGACAGCGCCACACCGCCAAGGATCAAACCCAGGGCACCGAAGGGCAGCCAGGCCGGGCGAATCATCAGCGGTTGCCCGGCATAAATCCAGACCCGCGAACCCAGCACGCGAACCGTCCAGTTATGAAGGTTATCGACCGCGCGCGGGCTCACATACGACAAGGCCGCCCCCAGCGAGACCGTACGCGGCCCCACCGTGGCGAGACCCACTGCCGCCACAAACATCGCGGCGGCCAGGACAGCGAGGATGCGTTGCGAGCTCACATGAACAATTTCTCCGACTTACGCCCGGAATACAAGCTCGCAACGGTGTCGCCGTAGCCATTGTAAATTTTTGTCGGTACCATCTCATCCGATCCCAGCAGCCGTTCGCGCGCCTGGCTCCAACGGGGATGCGGCACCTCGGGGTTCACATTGGCCCAGAACCCGTATTCGCGGCCGTTGATTTCTTCCCAGAAGCAGCGCGGGCGCTTTTCCATGAAGGTGATTTTCACGACCGATTTGACCTGCTTGAACCCATATTTCCAGGGCGTCGTCATCCGGATCGGCCCGCCATTCTGCGGCGGCAGAGCCTTGCCGTACATGCCCGTGGTCATGAACGCCAGCTCGTTCGCCGCCTCGTCAATCGCCAGCCCATCGACATAGGGCCAGGGATAAAGTGGCAGGCTCAGATTGGACATGGTCTTTTCCTGCGCCGTTTCGAACGCCACGAATTTGGCCGACCCGAGCGGTTCGGCGATTTTCAGCAGGTCCGTCATCGGAAACCCGGTCCAGGGCACGGTCATGGCCCAGGCCTCGACGCAGCGATGGCGGTAGATGCGTTCCTCGATGGAGACCTGTTTCAGCAGATCCTCGTACGCGATCTTCCGGGGCTGCTTCACCAGACCGGCGAGTTCGATCGTCCACGGGCTGGTCTTCATCTTCTGGGCGTCGCGCCACATGTTCTTGGATTCGTTGAATTCGTAATAATTATTATAGGTGGTTGCGTATTTCTCGTCCGTCATGGCGCGCCCGCCCTCGTATTTCGGGTTTGGCGCGGCCCGAACCAGGCCCGGCGCGGCGGCGAGCAATGCTGCGGTGCCGCCAAGGACCGCGCGCCGGTTCAGCGCGATGGCTTCGGGGGTAACCTTGCTCTCGGCGATTTCCCAACCGCGGCGCCTGATGATACGCATGTCGCTCTCTCCGTTCCTGGTCTCGTGCCGTTAAGACGCCAGGGCTGGAAAAACGTTACACCCGCCCGAGCCGCGCGCGGGAGTTTTTTATCTGCCTGCGCGCCGCGCGCGCGAGGTTTTGATCCGAAGGACCTGGCCCGATGCATCTCGCCCGCTTTCCCCGCGTCAAACTGTTCCCGGCGCCCACGCCGCTGCACCGCCTGGAAAACCTCACCCGCGAATTGGGCGGGCCGGACATCTGGATCAAGCGGGACGACTGCACCGTGGTCGCGACCGGCGGCAACAAGGTGCGCAAACTGGAATGGCTGATCGGAGAGGCGCGGGCACAGGGCGCGACTCATATCGTGACGCAGGGCGCGGTGCAGTCGAACCACGTGCGCCAGACGGCGGCGGTGGCGGCGATGTTCGGCCTGAAATGCATCGCCCTGCTGGAACACCGGATCGAGACCAACGACCGCGATTATCTGCAAAGCGGCAACGTCCTGCTGGACAGATTGTTTGGCTGCGAAATCGAATACCGGCCCGGCGGGATCGACATGAACGCCGAGGCGGAAAAGAAGGGCGCCGAGCTCCGCGCTGCCGGCGCGAACGCCTATGTCATTCCGGGCGGCGGATCGAACAAGGTCGGCGCGCTTGGGTATGTGTCCTGCGCGCAGGAACTGGTGCGCCAGGCGGACGAAATGGGGCTGAAAATCGATCGCCTGGTGACCGCCACCGGCAGCGCCGGGACTCACGCGGGTTTGGTCGTCGGGCTTGAAGGCGAAAACGCGGGCATCCCCGTGCTTGGCATCGGCGTCCGGCTGCCGAAGGACCGGCAGGAGGAAAACGTGTTCCGGCTGGCGGAAGCGACCGCCGATTACGTCGGCGTGCGCGGTGGCATCGCCCGCTCGGCGGTGGTGGCGAACTGCGACTACGTGGGGAAAGGATACGGCATCCCGACCGATGGCATGGTCGCGGCCGTCCGGATGCTGGGGCGCCTGGAAGGAATTTTGCTCGACCCCGTTTATTCCGGGAAGGCGATGGCGGGGATGATCGACCTGATCCGCACCGGCGAAATCCGGAAGACCGAGACCGTGGTGTTCCTGCACACCGGCGGCGCGGTGGGCCTGTTCGGGTACGGCGAAACCTTCGCGGGCCCGGGGTAACTGCCGGCCCCATTGGACGAATTTTGACGCGCGATCGTGCCACCGGGAAGACTCCTGCCGGGCGTCGCGACACAGCGAGGAAGACCCATGCTGCACAGCACCGATCGCATCCTGACCACCCACACCGGCAGCCTGCCCAGGCCTGCCGCGCTGACCGAACTTTACGCCCGCCGCGCCGCGGGCGAGGCAGTGGACGAAACCGCGATCGATGCCGCAGGAAAAATCGCCACCCGCCACGCCGTCCGCCAACAAATCGCGTCCGGCATCGATGTCGGTAACAACGGCGAACAAATGCGCGAGGCGTTTTTCCTCTATGTCCGCCACCGCATGACCGGGTTCAACGGCACCTGGACCCGCCGCCCCGTCGCCGATATTTCCCGCTATCCCATGTTCCAGGCCTGGGCCGCTGCGGCCGAATCCGAATCTGTGCGAAAATCCGTCAATAATCGCGGTATCCTGCCGTCCGCCACCGGTCCGGTCGAATATATCGATCCCGCGACGGTCGATGCGGAATGCGATGAATTCCGGGCGACGCTGAATGAAATCGGGCAACCGGGATTTGCCGAACCATTCATGACGGCGCCATCTCCAGGCATCGTCGCCGCCGCCATGCACAACGAACATTACGATACCGATGACGCCTATCTCGCCGCGTTGGGCCGCGCATTACGCGTGGAATACGAGGCGATCGTAAATCACGGCTTTCTGTTGCAGATCGACGCACCCGACCTGGCGCTGGAACGACACATTACTTACCAGGACCAACCGCTGTCCGCCTTCCTGGGCTTTGCCGAGCGCGTCGTCGCCACCATCAACGATGCGCTGGTCGATATTCCCCGGGATCGCGTCCGCATCCATGCCTGCTGGGGCAATTACGAGGCACCGCACGACTGCGATGTCGCGATGGCGGAAATTCTGCCCATGATAAGCAAAGCCAAAGTTGGCGGCTGGGTTCTGCCGATCGCCAATCCGCGTCACCAGCACGAATATCGGTGCCTGAAAGACCTGCCGCTGGACGACGGCCAGGTCGTGGTCGCCGGAGTCATCGACCCCCTGACCAATTTCGTCGAACATCCGGAAGTCGTCGCAGATCGGCTTGAAAACGTGGCACGCACGATCGGCGATCCGACGCGGCTGCTGGCAGGCACGGATTGCGGCTTCGATACCTCGGCCGGACGCGGGCGCGTCGCGGAAGACGTGGTCTGGGCCAAACTGACGGCAATGGCCGAGGGCGCGCGGATCGCGTCGAAACGGCTGGGAATGCGGGGCTGAACGCCATTGCAGCGGCAGCGGCAGCGGCAGCGGCAGCGGCAGCGGCAGCGGCAGCGGCAGTGGCAGTGGCAGCGCCAGATCAGGCATCCGGCATTTGGCACAGGGTCAGGCGAAAGCAACGTCCGCCGCGAGGACCGTTGTCAAACCGTCATGGCACGGCTTGACCGGGCCATCCGAAGCGGTACGACGCTGCGGTTCAGGGTGCGTGAGGCGGCTGACGGTGCCCTCAATGGCATTGCCGTGCCGCGTCCGATGGTCCGGTCAAGCCGAACCATGACGATGAGAGGCCAACCCACGACGGGAAAAGGCCAAACCGTGACGAGGAGAGGCCAAGCCACGACGGGGAGAGGCCAAAACACAACGGGAAAAGGCCAAGCCACGACGGGGAAAAACCGAACCACGACGGCCTGGGCCTGAACGCCCTCTACCCCGCCTCCCGCCCGCGCTGTGAAACCTGTCTCGGCACCGGCGTCTTCCCGCCTTTGACGGTGCCCGGCGCCGCCACCCCATTCGGCACCACCAGCCCGCGCCCCGACCCGGCGGAGCCCAAACTCAACCGTAGATCCAGCGGCCGCCCCCGTTGCCGCGCCGCTGGCGGCCTCCGCGAAAAATCCGCATACGCCACATTCATCGGCCGGAACGACCGGTAAACATTCGTGCTTGGCGCGAACGCCCGATACATCAAATTCGGCGCGATCTGGATCGGCGCAGGCTGGGAAAAGGGGATGTACATCGCCGAAAAACCCGGGCCGGACAGGCTCGTCACCGGCGCCGGAGTCAGAGTCAGCCGCGCCAGCACCGCCGGATCTGTGGGGTTCCACGTGGCGACGACCTGATCGCGGTAAGCCTCGCCACGCCCAGGGGTGCGGGAGTGATAACCGGCGATCGCCGTGCCCCAATCGCCGGTCGAGGCGAACAAAGACCGCAGAAACTTCGCGGCATAGGCCGCATTGCGCGGGGGATCGAACGCATCTTCCAACGAAGCGAAGGCACCGGCGTGATGCATCAGATTGACCTGCATGCAGCCCACGTCGATGGACTGCCCGCCCGCCGCCTGAATGTCCTGGACCGCGGCGATCGCCTCGGCCTTGGAGGCGAAATACCGGCCGGTCCCCTCGTAATTAATCACCCAGGGCCAGGGCCGCGTCCGCCCGGTTTCCGGGTCCTTGCGACCGGACTCGCGCAGGGAGATGGACAACAACACCCTGGTTGGCAGCTTCGCCTCGGCCTCCGCGCCCGCGATCGCGGCCTCGCACATCGCGGGCGGCGTGGAAGGTGCGGGCTGCGCGGCCGCGGCGGGCGCAGGTGCCGGGCGCGCGGCGCGGGCCAGCGCGGGTCCGGGCATAAACAGCGCGCCCAACAGCGCGTATCGAACGAGACGACGAAGCATGGCCCGGGTTTTGCGCATGAAACGCCCGCTCAGGCCAGTATTTTCGTCCAGGCCAGTATTTTCGTCGCGGACGATCACGCCAGCAACCAAATGGCGAACAACCCGTCCGGATCGGTCCAGACGCCGCGCCGGGTCCAGCCCGCCGCCTCCACCATCGCCCGCATCCGCTCCGGGGCGTATTTATAGCTGTTTTCCGTATGGATGGTTTCGTCGCGCGCGAACCGCAGCGTCTGTCCGGCCAGCCGGACCGTGGCCGCCCGGCGGCTGACCAGGTGCATTTCAATCCGGCTTTCCGCCGCGTTCCAGACGGCGCGGTGGGTGAAATCCGCGCGTTCGAAATTCCCCCCGGCCTCCCGGTTCAACCGCCTTAACAAGTTCAAATTAAACGCCGCCGTCACACCCTGGGCGTCATCGTATGCTGGGACCAAACGCGCCGGATCGCGGCAATTGTCGAAACCCAGAAGAAACCGCGCCTTCGAACCCAAGGCCACCCGCGCCCGCGACAGGAAGCCGATCGCCGCCTCCGGCTCCAGGTTGCCAATCGTCGAGCCCGGGAAAAACCCCATGACGGCGCTTTCGGCCTCGCGCGCAGGCAAGGCGACCGGACGCATGAAATCGGCGGTCACGGGAAGGACCGTCAGGCCCGGGTCGCTGGCCGCCATCCGCTGGCGCATCGCCGCCAAAGCCGGTCCGGCGATGTCGATCGGCACATATGTCCGGAACACCGGACGGCCCGCCGCGCCGGTCTGGCGCAGTAACATCGCGGCCTTGGTCTCGTCGCTGGCCCCATACTCCACCAACGTCGCGCCCACGGGCAGCAACGCAGCCACCTCCGCCGCCGTCGCGGCCAACAGGCGGAATTCCGTGCGCGTCAGGTAATATTCGGGCAGCCGGGTGATTTCGTAGAAAAGACGGCAGCCCTCTTCGTCGTAAAACAAACTCGGCGGCAGCGTTTTCCGCGGCGCTGTCAGTCCCGCCAAGGCGATTTCGGCCACAGCCCCCGCGTGCCCGTCCGCCGCCTCGGGTGCGGCAATGTCCAAAACCCCGGCCCCCGCCTCATCCGGGCGAGCGTCTCGATCGTATGTCATGCGCGATCCTGTCAGGCGTCCCGCGCCAGCCGCAGCCCGCTGAACTGCCAGCGCTTGCCGGGGTGAAAGAAATTCCGATAGGCCGGCCGCGTATGGCCGGGCGGCGTGGCGAGCGATCCGCCCCGCAGCACCATCTGATTAATCATGAACTTACCATTGTACTCGCCAACGGCACCCGGTGCCGGGCGAAACCCTGGATAGGGCCGGTAGGCGCTGTCGGTCCATTGCCAGACATGCCCCTCCCGCTCCCGGAAGTCCGGATGGTCGGAGGCCGCCTCCCACTCGAACTCGGTGGGCAGCCGTGCGCCGGCCCATCGCGCGAAGGCATCGGCCTCGTACCAGGAGACATGGCGGACCGGCGCGTCGGGATCCAAGGGCATCAGCCCGCCCGGCCCCATCTGCGACCAGCCGCCATCGATCTCCCGCCACAACGACGGACAAGACCAGCCATTGGCCTGCGCCTCCGCCCACCCGTCGGACATCCAATGGACCGGCGCGCGATAGCCGCCATCGTCGATAAACGCCAGAAACTCGCGATTTCGGACCAGCCGGTTGGCGATTTCGAAGTCCGGCAGAAGGGTTTCATGCGCCGGGGTCTCATTGTCGAAACAAAACCCGTCGCCGTAATGACCGATCCCGCCAATCCCGCCGGGACAGCGCAGAAACCGCGACGGGCCCGGATCGTAAGCCGGTTCCACCCAATCGGGGTCAAGCGCCGGATACAGCGAACTCTTCGAAAACACGTCGAGAATATCCGTCACCAGCAATTCCTGGTGCTGCTGTTCGTGGTTCAGACCCAGTTCCACGACATCGGCAAATTCTTCGGGCAAATCCGCCAGCAACCGCGCCATCGCCGCATCGACATGCGCCCGGTATTCCGCGACCCGCTCCGCCCCCGGACGCGTCAACAACCCCCGGATCGGACGCGGATGCCGCGCCCCGACCGCCTCGTAATAGGAATTGAACAAAAATCGAAAATCCTCGTCGAACACCCGGTATCGCGGGTCCGCCGCGCGCAACACGAACTCCTCGAAAAACCAGGTCACATGCGCCCGATGCCATTTCGCCGGACTCGCATCCGGCATGGACTGCACACATTGATCCTCCGGCGTGAGCTTGTCCGCCAAAGCCTCGGTGTCAGCCCGGATCGTCGCATAGCGGTGCGCGAGGGCGGTCATGAGCGGTGGTTCCCTTGAAGATGCGCCGGGGCTCTGCCCCAGACCCCGCCAAGGGCTTTGCCCCTGGACCCCAGCAAAGGCTCGTCTTTGCAATCCATCCAATTTTGGTAGGGGGCGAGAGAGGGCCGACGCGGACGTTGCAACATCGTGGATGGCCCTCTCTCGCCCCCTACCAAACCCCGGGGTTCCAAGGGCGAGCCCTTGGCGGGGTCGAGGGGCAGAGCCCTCGTGGGGTCTGGGGCGTAGCCCCGGCGCATCTTCAAGGAAACCACTGCCTCAGGCCCTCATGGCACGACCGCCGTCGCCTCGATTTCGACTTTGGCCTCGGGCAGGACCAGTGCGGTGATACCGACCAAGGTGGAAGCGGGCCGGTGTTCGCCGAAATAGCGTTGGCGCGCCGGATTTATTTTGGCGCGGTCGTTCACATCGGTCAGGTAGACGTTGACCTTGACCACGTGTTCGGCGCCGGCGCCCGCCGCTTTCAGGCAGGCGTCGATGCTGGCCAGTGCGATTTCGGCCTGCTGGCCGACATCCGCCGGGACGGAGCCATCGGGCGCGACGCCGATCGCGCCGGAGACCCAGATCGTATTTCCCGCGCGGACGACATGGCAGTAATGGCTGACGGGCGTCAGTTGTCCGTCCACCATCAGGCGCTGGATCGCGGTCATGCCAGCAATTCCTTGGCTTTCGCGCGGGCCAGCGCCGCCTGTTCCCGTGCCATATCGGCGCAGAGCCCGGTATACGCGGTCGGATCGAGCAGCCCCTGGATCGCCGCCTTGTCCAAATGCGCGGTGACACGCGGGTCGGCGGCCAGCAGATCGGAGAACGATTTTTCCTCGGTGAACGCCGCCTGCGCCGCGTCGTAGATCACATCGTGCGCGTGCTGGCGTCCGATCGCCTTGCCAAGATCGAGCATCAACGCCTCCGCCATGATCAGCCCGTGACCGAGGTCCAGATTGGCGCGCATCCGTTTCGGATTAAGATCGAGCCCGCGCAGGATTTCCGTCAACCGGGCCAGAATATCGCCCATGGCGACGCAGGCGCGGCCCTCGGCCGCGTCCATCATCAGGCTGGTGGTGCGATCCGCCTCATGTTCGGTCATCATCGCTTCCAGCGCCAGCGGCACCATGGCGCGGACTTCGGCGGCGGCGGCGATAATATCCTGACACAGTTTCGGATTGCGCTTTTGCGGCATGGTGGAGCTGCCAACGGTGCCCGGCGGAACGGGTTCCTCGACCTCGCCGAATTCCGTCTTCATCAGCGTATAGATTTCCCGGGCGATTTTTCCGGCGGTCGCGGCCATCAAACCGAGGACGCAAATGTTTTCGGCGAGGTGATCGCCGATGGCGCGGGACGGAACCGCCATGGTGCCAAACCCGAGGCGCTTGCCGATCCCGGCCTGTACTGGCGGCCCCATTTTCCCAAGCGAGGCATAGGTGCCCGCGCCCCCCCCCAGCATGGCGACAAACAGGCGCGGGGACAGATCGCGCAGACGATCCGCATGCCGCAAAAGCTCGTCGATCCAGACAGCGACCTTACCGCCGAACGTGTGCGGTACCGCGTGCTGGCCGTGGGTGCGGCCCGGCAGCGCCATCTCCGCACCGCGCTCGGCCAGGCTGGCCATGGCGTTGAGCACATCGCCGATCTGACGCAGGAAAATCCCGTGTGCTTGACGCAGCACAAGCAGATCGCCGGTCTGAGTGATGTTCTGCGTGGTCGCGCCCCAATGGACCCACCCGCCATGCGGCTCCCCCACGACCCGGGACAATTCCCAGATCAACGGTACCAGAGTGTGGCCGGTGCGCGCGAAACCCTCGTCCAGGCGGGCCCGGTCGAACAATTCCAGCTTTGCCGCGGGCTCGATCGCCGCGGCCGCAACATCCGGGATAATGCCCAGTTCGGCCTGCGCGAATGCCAGCGCGACTTCGACATCCAGCCAGGCCTGCCAACGATTTTCCAGCCGGTATAAGGCGCGAATGCCCGGATCCGGCACGCGGGTGGCGGTGGGAAGAGTGTCGCTCATGAACGCCTCCGGTCGTGGTTCCCGGCACGGTAGAGGATCGCCCCCGGCCCGGCAAATCGGCGGTCAGGACTTCGAACGCGGCCTTAAAAGCATGTCGATGGCGCGGATCAGCAGGGCCGAAACACTCAACGACTCCATTGCGTCGTCCATCGCACGGCGGCGCACCGCCAGCGCCTCCCGCTCCGCCGCGCCCGGCGACGACCGGAACGCCAGCCACGTCAGAACCAGGGCCAGAACCAGGTCGGCTGCGGCGAAAATCCCGGCGGTTCGCAGCGGCGAAAGCGTTTCCCGCAACCAGAACCAGCCCGCCAGATGCCCGAAGCACAGCGCGCAGAACAGCATCGCCACCGCGAGGTACAACCACACCATCCGCAGCGCCGCGCGCTTCGCCATCTGGCGGAGGCGGAGTGATTCCGCCTCCATCGCGATGCGCGCCAAACGGAGCGTACGCACGATCAGCGCGCCACTCGTCCCAGGACAAAGCCCACGGCGGCCGCGATCAAGATCGCCGCCAGCGGTTGGCCACGTACTGTTGCCCGCACTGAATCCGCCTGCTGCCGCGACCATTCGGCCGCCTCATGCGCCGTCGCCTCGGCGCAGGCGGTCATGCTTTCAACCGCGGGCATGGCTTTCTCCCGCAGCAACGTTTCCACCTGATCCCGCAAACGGGCGATCTGCGCCATGGTGTCGTTGGCTTCGGGGCGAATTGTATCGGACATGCATAAGTTCCTTGTGAAGCTGGCGGCATTTTGGCACCGCCACGCGGACACGCATTGATCCGCGGCAATCCGGGGGAAGATTTTCATCGGCCGACCCCCACGTATTGGCCGATGTCTCATCCACGGTCGCACTGTTTCATGCGGGTCTCAAGTCGCGAAGCTTCCTGGTGCGGCGATCGGCTGCGCGTTCATGTTTGCCCGTCAATCCGGAAAGCGCCCCACCCAAGGCTGGTGGCGGCCGGGCGAACCCTCATGTGCGTTACGATAAGGCGTCGCCGGAGGAAAATCCGGCTCCTGCCGGTCATGGTTCGGATCGAACGGACCATTGGTCGCGTTACGCCACGTGCCAGGAACCCCCGAAAGGAGCCGCTCCCGATGGTCCGGCCGAGGAAATATATAACGTATATGCAACGTATTTCCTCGTCGTGGCACGCCTCTGCCCTCTACCTTCCCCACCCAGGGCAATTCGCTTGAACGATACCGCTGTGCCGTTCTCCGTCATGGCACGGCTCCCCCACCCCTGCCCGGTTGGCACAAGCCAACATTCCATGCCACGCTCCGGAAAAGCCCAACGGGAGAGAGACCATGCATTTCGGCGCCTCCATCTTCTTTACCGACTATTCCATCGCCCCCGGCGAGCTGGCCAAGGCACTTGAAAGCCGGGGCTTTGAATCGCTTTGGGCTGCGGAGCACTCCCATATCCCGCTGTCGCGCAAGTCGGCCTGGGGCGGCGGTGGAGACCTGCCGAAACAATACTACGACGTCATGGACCCCTTCGTGGCGCTGACCGCCGCCGCGGCCGTGACGACGAAACTGAACCTTGGCACCGGCGTGTGCCTGGTGAACCAGCGCGATCCCATCCAGACCGCGAAACTTGTCGCGTCCATCGACCAGATTTCCAACGGCCGCTTCCTGTTCGGAGTCGGCAACGGCTGGAATCAGGACGAAATGGAAAACCACGGCACTGTCTTCGCAACCCGCCACAAGCTGGTGCGCGAACGGATCGAGGCGATGCGCGCGATCTGGACCCAAACCAAGGCTGAGTACCACGGCGAGTTCGTGAATTTCGATCCGATGATGACCTGGCCGAAGCCGGTCCAAAAGCCGCACCCTCCGGTGATCGTCGGCGGCGCGTACCCCTATGCCGCGCGCCGCGCCGCTCGGTACGGCGACGGATGGATGCCCCTTGGTGGACGGCCGGGACAATATGGCGACGTCTTCGACTACGTGCCGAAATTCCGGGAAATGCTGAAAGAAGCCGGACGCGAGTCCGCGAGTTGCCCGGTTTCGCTGTTCGGTTCCACCGACGACACCGACATACTAAAACGATATCGCGACCTGGGCATTGTGCGCGTATCAATCGGCCTGCCCGCCGCAAAGGCGGACACGATCCTGCCAATTCTGGACAAATGCGCAAAGCTGATTGGAACGATCTGAAGCGGCGGCGTCCGTCCGAGTCTTCCCGGGGCACCAAACCGCCTATCCCGGGGACCGGATGAGCGCCCCAGAGACGGGACCCGCCCAGAGACCGGACGGGACGCGGCGCTTGCGTCAGGCAAGCGCCCGAACACCGGTCATTCGTACTTGATCAATCCCCGATGGCTCGCGCCGTCGATAAAGTCCAACACTTCCGCGACCAGCGGCGCATCGCCGTATTTCGCCCGGGTCTCTTCCAACCGTTGCGCGAAAATCCCGTCGTGGGAAAACAGCAAACCATACGCCGACCGCAGCGTGGCGATCGCGTCCTTGTCGAAACCGCGGCGCCGCAACCCGACAATGTTCAGACCGGACAACAGCCCCCGGTTACCCATGACTGTCCCAAAGGGGATGACATCCGCGGCGGCGCCGGATATGCCGCCAATCATGGCCGCGCGCCCAACCCGCACGAACTGATGGATCGCCGCGCCACCGCCGATCACCGCGTGATCGCCAATGGTCACATGACCGCCCATCAACGCGTTGTTCGCGATGACAACGTGATTGCCGATCTGGCAGTCATGCGCGACATGCACCACCGCCATCAGCATGCAGTCGGTCCCGATCACCGTCCCGCCGCCGCCACCCGGCGTGCCGCGATGGATCGAGCAATGTTCGCGAATTTGGGTGCGCGCGCCAATGTCCAAAGTCGTGGGTTCATCCCGGTATTTCAGATCCTGCGGCGGCAACCCGACCGTACAGAACGGCGAAACAATCACGTCCTGACCCAAACGGGTGAGGCCGTCGACGACGACGTGGGACACGAGGCGCACCCGGTCTTCCAGCACCACGCCGGGTCCGACTGTGCAGAACGGCCCAATCGAGACACCGTGGCCCAAAACAGCGGCGGGATCGACGACCGCGCTCGGATGGATTGTCACCCCCAGGGTCTCGCTCAGGGGCCGTGGCATTCTGACGTCTGGCATCGTGTCCATGTTTCGCTTGTTCCATCCGCGCCAGAACGGCCGCCGGGCCAATCATTCCATTGGTATGAGACCCTAGAATGATTCCCTGTCTCACCCAACTCAATCAATGTTGCCCGATATTTCGGGCGGCGGGATGGCGGACCGGAGGTCAAATCGGGGCGGCGTGGTCCATGATCATGGCGGAGAACACCGCCTCCGCCACCACTGCGCCGTCTACGCGGGCGGTACCCTGAAAGCGCCAGACCGGCCCGCGGTTGCGCTGCTTGACGATTTCCACCCGCATCCGATCGCCGGGAACGACGGGCCGGCGGAACTTCGCGCTGTCGATGGACATAAAATAAACGACTTTGCCCGCTGCCCCGGCCCCGAGCGTCTCGACGACCAGAACGGCGGCGGTCTGCGCCATGCTCTCGACGATCAGCACGCCCGGCATCACCGGGTGATTGGGAAAATGCCCGGCGAAAAAGGATTCGTTGACCGAGACATTCTTGATCCCGACCGCAGACCGATCGCGCTGGACCTCGACAACGCGATCGATCAGCAAAAACGGATAACGGTGCGGAATCGCCTTCATGATCCCGGCGATATCGACGGTATGTCCAAGAGGATCGGGTGCGTCTGGCGCGGTGGTTTCGTTCATCGGTCTATCCCGTTTCCTTGCCGGCTTCCTTGCCGGCCGAATTTTGGCCCGCCGAACCCTGACTTACCGCATCCTGGCCCACCGGCTTCCGCTTTTGGCCGCGCATCGTTTTCCGCAGCCAGGCGATTTCCCGAAAAATATCGCGTATCGGTTGCGCGGGCGTGCCACCGAACTCGCCCCCCGCCGGCACGTCGGCCATGACACCGGACTGCGCCGCGATCTTTGCGCCGCGCCCCACGCGCAAATGGCCCGCGACCCCCGCCTGTCCGCCCAGAAGCGAAAAATCCTCGATGGTCGCGGACCCCGAAATGCCCGCCTGCGCCGCCAAGGCGCAGCAACGCCCAATCCTGACGCCGTGGGCGATCTGCACCAGGTTATCGATGCGCGTGCCCGCGCCAATTTCCGTGTCGGTCATCGCCCCGCGATCGACCGTGCTGTTCGCCCCGATCTCCACATCGTCGTGAATGACCACGATGCCCAGTTGCGGCACGGTCAGAAACCCGTCGGCCGTGATCGCGAAGCCGAAGCCCTCCTGCCCAATCCGCGCGCCGGAATAGATATAGACGCGATCGCCGATCTGGGTGTGGGTGATGCTGGCATGGCTACCGATCCGGCAGTCCGCGCCGATTTCCACATGCGCCCCGATCGACACCAGCGGCCCGATGCGGGTTCGCTTGCCGATCGCCGCGCCCGCGCCGATCACCGCCAGCGGGCCGATTTCCGCCGTGGGGTCAATCTGCGCGCCCGCGCCAATCACGGCGGACGGATGGATGCCAGGCGCCACCGGCATCGGCGGATGAAACAGCCCGGCAACGCGCGCCCAGGCGGCATAGACCTCGGTGGAGAGGATCGCCACGGACGTGGCGGGGACTTTCGCCGCCAGATCGGGATGCACGATCACTGCCCCCGCGCCGGTCGATTCGAGCGCCGGGAGGTATTTCCGGTTATCGAGGAAGCTCACCTCCTCCGGTCCTGCAACGGCCAAGGGCGCGATTCCGCGGAACATCAGGCGCCGCGGCGGTGCTGTCCCGCCCGCGACATCCACAACCGCGGCCAGGCTGTACGGTCCGCTGCGCGCGAAAAAGCGCTCATCGCCGGCGGTGGCGTCCCGGATCACCGGTCAGGGCTTCTTCGGCGCGGGAGCGGGCGCGGCGGCCGTGGCCGGTGTCATGGCCGGGGCAGGCGCGGGCGCGGAAGGAGCGGGTGGCGCAGCCGTGGCGCGGGGACCGGCGGCGGGCACCGCCATCTTCGTGGGCGAAACGCCATCCGGCGGAATGACGACCGACGGCATCGCTTTGTTCACGATCTCCGCCACCTGCGGCGTCAGATCGAAATCGGCCGTCGTCCCCAACACCTGCGCGCGGTTCAGCACCACGTTCACACCGCGGGAGACCGACACCTGCTGTGTTACCGCTTCAATCGTCCGCTCGATCTGGCCCATCACATATTGCCCGGCCTCTTGAATGATCCGGCCGCGTTCGCTGAATCTGCGGCGCGAATCGTTCACCCGGTCGGCGTATTCCTTCTCCCGCGCGCGGATTTGTTCCGGCGTCAGCTTCGCCCGTTCGTTGGCAAAGGCCTGCCCCAGGTCGCGCAGCACCGTCTGTTCCTTCTGAGCGTCGTCGCTGAGGCGCTGCCGCCGCAGACCAAGTTCGCGGTCCGCCTGCTGGTAAGCCAACGAAACCCGCAGGATATCCGGAACCGACAGAATTCCGAAGATCGCTGCGGGGGTCGGCGAGCCCTTCGCCAGTGGCGGCAATTCCGGCATGGGCGGCAACTGTACCTGCAAAGGTGGCAGCGGTCCCTGCGGATCGACGTTCGGCATCAGGGCATCGGGCCCGGGCGCAAACTCAGACGCCGGTGCGACCGGCGGTGCGGCGGGCGGCGCGGTTGGACGAGCCGGGGGACGTTGCGGGCCGGCCGCCGGGGGCACCTTACCCGCTTCCGGCACAAACCAGCCGGCGCCCGACTGGCCCTGCGCCGCGGCCCCCATGGGCGCGGCGGCCAACAGCAGCAGCGCGAGGCCAGCGGCAAGCGGCGGACGCCCAGGGGTCGCGGACGTGGCGAAGCGATTGATAACGTGTTTTCGATTGAGCACTAGAACCTCGACCCGAAGCCAAAGCGGAAAAACTGCGTCTGATCGTTGCGCTGTTTGACGATAAACGGCGCGATATCGACATTGATCAAACCGAACTGCGTACGCCACGAAATACCCGCGCCCGCCCCAATCCTGGGCGCCGCGGACTGCGTGATCACGACGGACCCGCAGTTCCGGCAACTGCCGGATGCGAACGAACCCTGGCTCAGGCTGCCGATATCGACGAAGGCGCGGCCGGTCAGACCAATGTCCTTGGATATGCCCGGCAGTGGAAAACGCAACTCGCTGGACTGGGTCCAGATGAAGCGCCCGCCAAGCGGATCGCCGGATTTGGTGTCGTGCGGGCCGACGCCGCCGGTCTGAAAGCCCCGAAGATTGTCGCCGCCCAGAAAGAACCGGTCGATGATGAGGTCTTTGCCGCCAAGTTGGTATTGGTAGCCGGTGGAGGCCGACAGCCGGACGCCCCACTGGTCGTCGTCGAACACCCGGTCCAGCGGGATATAATAAGCGCCCGTCAGGTTGCTCCGGAGGAAATTGGCGGTGCCGCCAAGGCCCGCGTAATCCAAACCGAAATCGATCGCCCATCCTTTATGCGGGAACAGCCGGCTGTCGCGGAAGTCGATCGACAAAACCTGACTGACCTGGGACAGGACCGTCGATCCCACCTGGTTCAGAATGAACGGGCTGGCGGTGGAAATCACGTTGAAAACGCTGCGATTGGCCAGCGAATAGCTCCAGACCTGGCGGAGATGTTCGTTGAAGTCGTAACCGATGCGCAACGCGCCGCCGACCCGGCGTTCGTCGTAGGGCTGCGTGCCGAGATTCTGCGTCTGGATCAGGAACAAATCGACGCCGGCAACCAGGTTGCGATCCAGGAAATACGGATCGGTCACCGACAGGTTCACCGAACTGCGCTTTTGCGCCAGAACGCCGTTGATCGAGGCGTTCACGCCGGTGCCGACCATGTTGCGTTCGGACAGGCCGACATCCAAAAGCGCGCCCGCGTCCGACGAATATCCGCCGCCGAAGCTCAGTTCGCCCGTCGCCTTTTCCGCGATGCGCGTGGTCACAATCGCCCGGTCCGGCGACGAACCGGCGGAGGTCGCGACATCGACACCGCTGAAATAACCCAGATCCGACAATCTTGTCCGAGTCCTGCGCAACAATTCCGCGTCGAAGGCGTCGCCCTCGGCCAGCCGGAATTCCCGCCGGATCACGCGGTCTTTGGTTCGGCTGTTGCCGCTGATATCGATGCGTTCGATGAAGACGCGCGGCCCCTGACCAACGTCGAACCCGATTTCCACCGTTTTCTTATCGGCGTTTTTCTTCAGCCGAGGTTTGACTTCCACAAACGCATAGCCGCGATTATGGATGAACTCCTCAATCGCCGTCGCGGCGCGTCCCACCGCGTCGCCATCGAACCAATCGCCTTCTTGCAATTCGACGACCGGACGAATCATCTCCGGCGTCACGCCGCGCAGATTGGATTTCACGTCGACGGTCGCCAGTTTGTAGCGCGGCCCCTCCTTGATGGAGAAGGTCAGAAAGAAACCCTTCCGATCCGGCGACAACTCGGCGCTGGCGTCCAGCACCTCGATATCGACATAGCCGTTTTTCAGGTAGAACCGGCGCAGAAGTTCCTTGTCGTAACCCAAACGTTCCGGATCGTACTGGTCCGAACTCGACAGGAATCGCCACCAACGCGATTCCCGCGCGGACATGACCTCGATCAGCCGGTCCTCGCTGAACGCGTGGTTCCCGACAATGGCGATCTTGCTGATGAGCGAGGTCGCGCCGTCGGAAATCTGAAACACGACATCGACCCGCCCCTTGTCCAGACGGATGATTTTCGGTTCGACCGTGGCGTCGAAATTACCCTTGCGCGAATAAAGTTCGAGGATTTTCCGCCGGTCCGCCTCAACCAGCGCGGGGGTGAACACCGCGCGCGCACGGGTCTGCACATCGGTCTTCAACTGATCGTCGGTGAGCTTGCGGTTGCCCTCGAACGCCACGCGGTTGACGATGGGATTTTCGACGACCGCGACGATCAGCCGGTCGCCCTGGCGATTGAGCTGCACGTCCTGGAACAACCCGGTCGAATAGAGCGTCTTCAGGCTGCGATCCAGGCGGTCCGCGTCGAAAGGCTCGCCCGGACGCAACAGGATATAAGACCGGATCGTGCCGGTCTCGATCCGCTGGTTGCCGGTCACGTCGATCCCTTGAACGGTGCCGCCGGCCGCCCTTGGCGCCGGTGCCGCTGCCGGTGGGCGCTGCTGCGCGTCCGCGGACGGCACGCCCAACTGGGCCACGCACGCGAGCGTCATAACGGTAGCGGCCAGGAACCGCGAGACAGTACTCAGTTTCAAGCGGCCGGTCTCCTTATTCGCGCCCTCGCGGGCCGCAACGCGTGGCGAGTCTTTTGCCTGACGGGGCGACTCGCTCGTAACAGAATAGCCGCTGGCGGATACAGGCGCCAGCGGACGCGGCCAAGGGGGGGGCGTTTTCGTGGCGCGGCGGATGTTCCCAACCGCAAAGGGGCAGCCAGAGGGGGCCAGCGCCGGTCCGAACCCACGAACATGGGACTCGCGGGAGAGCCATTGCAAACCCATCATGGCCCGGTTCGACCGGACCACCGGGCGAAGCACGTTCCGACGATTCGGGGACTTAAGGTGCCGTTCCCGATTATCCGGGCGCACCGGACCATGACGAGGAGACGGCGAATTTTCCAGCCCGGTATCCTTATCCCGACGCGAATGCGACCGTATGCCGCTTCACTTCGGCATGCGTCCCCGGCTGTCAGCGAAAGCGGTTACGCGGCCTCCGCCAACTGGCGCGGCAGGTAAATGGCGATGTGCGTCACCCGCGCGATCGGGCGGACCTCGTTCGCTACGACCAGCGCGTCGATCTCGACCCATTTATGGCCCTTGTGAACATAGTTCTTGGTCACCCGCGCCCGCACGTTCAACGAATCGCCGGCCAGCGCGACGCCGTGATACTGGACCGTGCTGCCCATGTGCATCCACGCGGGCAAAATGACGTTATGGGTCAAAGCCCAGTTGCAGCATCGCAACACCGTGCCGGAATGGACAATGCCTTCGCGCAGGTAAAGCGGATCGGTTTCCCGCGTATCCGCGATATCCTGAGCCTGGTATTCCCGGGTGATCGTCAGAGGATTCATCCCCAGCCAATCGCCAACCTTCATCGATTGCTCGTCCGCCGCCACGCGATTGGCGCGGGCCGCGACCACCTTGAAGTCGTTCATATCGAGGGCGGGCGCCGTGGCGGGCAATGCCGCGCGTCCCGTCGCGCACAGAACACCATCGCTATCGACCTGTAACGCCATGCCATCGGCGTCCTCGGCCGCGCTGATTTCCGCGATATCGCCCTCGTAAACCGGTTTGCCGAACCGGCCTTCCCCGGTCCCGCGTTCCAGCCAGGCGCGACCCCATTTTTGCACGGGCATGTGCGACATATAAGCATAGACATGCACACCGCCGACGAGGCCGCCCTTGAAACCGAAACGTTTCGCGGTCGCGTCGTCGTGGATTTTGTTCTCCGACGCTTTGGCGGTGTTGTAGGCGGACACGCGATAGGGTGGCAGTGCGGACATGGCGGAACCTCCGGCCATCCGCGGCGCGCGCGGATGGCTTTATTGTAAAACGCGAGATCAGTTCAGCGCGAAAAGACCAACTTCGTAACCGGGCACGAAGTTGCGGTTCGTCATGTCGGGATTCCGGTTGACGAACACGCGATTGAACATCGGGTGCCGCATGCTGCGGGTTTCGTGTTCGATCCGGAACAGCGGCTTGTTGGTATCGACATCGACAATGTCGAGGAAGCGGTATTGGTGCTGGTCGCTTTCCTCGGCGATCAGGCCGCGCTCCAGCAATTTCTTGTGCGGGCCCGAGAAGTCTGCGAGCGTGATCTGGATGTGGTGCCCGTCGTATTCTGGATGCTCGGTGGTCGATTCACGATAGACGACTTTGCACTCGCCAGAGCAGGACGCCCAGGCGAAGGGGCCGCGGGCGTCGGCGGACACGCCGGAGATGCCGCCCAGGATTTCCTTGTAGAACCGGGCGATCGCGGCGAGATCGGTGCCGACGGGGATGTCGAATTCGACATAGGGCATGCCGACGCGCATCGGGCCGAATTTCGCCGGGTCGGGCGCGTGGACGCGGATGCGATTGCCCCAGGGGCAGGTCGTTTCGACGACGTCGCCGGCTTCGCGGAAGCTGAATTGCGTGCCTTCAAGGAATCTTTTGGCATATGTCAGGCGTTGCAGCAGCGCTTCCAGGTCCGGCAAGACCAGCGCGGTGGTACCCCGGACGACCTGAGTGCCGCGCGTGGGCAGATGGAACTGGCCCTTGCCGACATTGACCCACATGTTTTCCAGACCGGCCATCAAATACGGGTCGCGGGTGAGGCCCAGACCCATGATGTAATAAGCAGTCGCGATCGCCTGGTCGGGCACGGTCACGTTGACGTGGCCAAGCTCGACGATATTGCCGAGATCTTCGACCGTGCGATCGAATGTCGGCGCCACCATGTCGTTCATGCCTTGGGTCCCTTTTTGCTGGGGTTCATGTTTCGATTGGATGTTAGCCCGCTTCCCGGAACAGGTCCATCGTCACGCAGCCGGGGGCGTCTCAGGACCGCGGCGTCTCAGGACGGGCGGCGCCTCCGAACAACGGCGTCTCAGCACGAGCGGCAAGGTTCCCGCCTGGATGTGGCCGCCATGCCTCTCCCCGTCATGGCACGCCCCCGAGCGGGCCATCGGTCGCGGCACAAACAATGTCCGGGAAAAGAATACCGGCCGGTTCGCGTAAAAACGCCGGCCGTGCCGCTGCCGTTGGCCCGCTCGGGGGCGGGCCATGACGGGGAGAGGCATGGCCCCGCGCCGAGAC
>JAYWAX010000574.1:0-9311 GCA_043782125.1 Acetobacteraceae bacterium
GTAGTTGGTCAGGATCGCGCGGGGCATTTCGCGGATCGCGTCCTCGGTGCCCAGGATGGGGCGGCCGAGGGATTGGGTGGGGTAAGCGACTTCCTGGAAATGGTCGAAGATGATGTCGTCGGGGGTGTCGTTGGCCTGCCCGATTTCCTGCAGAATGACGCCGCGTTCGCGTTCCATTTCCTCGGGCTCGAAGGTGGAATGGGTCAGGATGTCGCCGATGATGTCGGCGGCCAGGGCGGTGTCTTCCTTAAGGACCTTCACATAATATGCGGTCTGTTCGCGGGCGGTGTAGGCGTTGATGTGGCCGCCCACGTTTTCGATCTCCTCCGCGATGGCGGCGGCGGAGCGGGTTTCAGTGCCCTTGAAGGCCATGTGCTCCAGGAAGTGCGAGACGCCGTTCTCCGCTTCCGTCTCATTGCGGGAGCCGGTGGCGATGTAAGCGCCGAAGGAGACGGTTTCGACGCGGTCCATGCGTTCCGTGACGACCGTCAGGCCGGAGGGGAGGCGGGTCGTCTGAATGAGTTCGTTCACTTGCTGCCTGGTTCCTGGGCTGTGACGGGAGCACCATCCATATGGGGCGCGGGAGCGCGGTGCAACAATGGGGGGATGGATTCTGTGAGGTATCGCGCGGTTTTCGATTATTTGGACGGGCACCCCGCGACGGCGGCCGCCCGCCCGGCGCGCCGTGCTTTGAAACGGATGAATGAGTGCGCGATGACAAGGTACGGCCGAAGCCGATTGCTACTGTTGCCAGTTCCGGATAGAGGCGAGGCCATGTCCGAAATCTCCAGGCCGCTCGATGCCGGGTAACGCACAGAGGCTGTCGCTGGCAGTTCGCATGGCGAAGGGTGCTGGGTGGATCATTGTCTGGCGAATGTGTTCGCGCGTACTGGGCTTCGTTAGCACGGTGATCCTTGTCAGGTTGCTGACGCCGGAGGATTTCGGGCTGGTCGCGTTGGCCACGTCGCTGGCGACGTCGTTGGACGCGTTTCTCACTGTCGGCGTGAACGACGCGCTCATCCGCGATGCGGAGCCGGATCGGACACTGTACGACACCGGGTTCACGCTGAACCTGATTCGCTGCGCCCTCGTCGCCGCGATCGTGTTGGCGGGCGCGGTGCCGGCCGCGTGGTTCTTCGGGGATGAGCGCCTGGTTCCGATTCTGATCGCGGTCGCCTGCGTGACGATGGTCGCCGGCTTCAACAATGTCGGTGTTGTCGAGTTTCGGCGCGAGCTGCGGTTTGAGAAAGAGTTCTTAATCTCGATCCTGCCCCGTATCGCGGGCATAATGGTATCCATCGGCAGCGCGGCGATTTTCCGCAATTACTGGGCTTTGGTCGCGAGTATCGTGGTCATGCGTGTGCTGACGTTGATCATGACCTACGCCATGCATCCGTACCGGCCTCGCCTCGGATTAGGAGCGTGGCGGCGGATCGTCGGGTTCTCTTTTTGGACATGGCTCAGTTCGATCGTCGCCATTGTGAAAGAGCGGATCGATTCGATAACGATCGGAAAATATCTGGGTGCCGGGTCGGTCGGCGTTTATTCAGTCGGGCTCGAAATCGGCACGCTGGCATCCACTGAACTGCTGGAACCCCTGGCCACCGCCATGTTCGCGGGCTTCTCCGCTGGGCGCCGGGAGGGGGCCGATAACGGGCAGGGTCTGTTTAAGGCGATCTCCGCCACGCTGATGCTGACCTTACCCATCGGCGTCGGTCTCTCTTTGGTCGCCGCGCCGCTGATCGCTCTTATGTTCGGGTCACTTTGGTCTGCGGCGATCCCACTGGCCCAGGTTTTCGCGCTTCTGGGGGTGACCAGATTGATTCCGTATTTCACGGGAGTGCTTCTGTCGGCCCATGGGCTGATACATTTTCATGTTCGTATCTCGTTCGTGGGTCTTTGCGTTCGCGCGGTTCTGTTGCTGGCGCTGTTTGGTTCGTTGGGACTTACCGGGGTCCTGATCGCGGCGACCGGTTGCGCGGCGGTGGAGGAGGTTCTGTACCTGGTCGTGACCTTCCGGACGTTTCATCTGCGCATGATCGACCTTTTACGAGGCACATGGCGCAGCATTGTCGGAGCCGCCGCGATGGCGCTCGTTGTATGGGCGGAGGGAATCGGATGGGCCGCGCCACGGGATGGGGCTGTGCCGTTGCTGACCGATCTGGGTATTGCCGTAGCGACCGGCGCGGCGACCTACTGCGCGACAGTATTGGCCCTCTGGTGGGTGTCGGGTCATCCAGACGGCGCGGAGACGATGTTTGTGTCGATCGTGAAAAATACGTGGCGGCAAAGCGCCGGAAATTTGTTTGGCGGACGGGGGTAACGCTCCACGTTCAACCAATCGCCCGCCGCCGCGTCGCGGCGTTCGCGTATCGCCATGAAATGGATTGGCATTTCGGGGTTCACCCGCCGCGCCAGGGTCGCGAGGCGCTCGTTGCTGTCGGAGGCATTTTAGGGCGCGTTGCATCGAATCGGGCGACGGGTAAACATGCTATCGCACCGATTGAAGGGCTGGCGGAGCGGTCGCGCGCGGTTCGCCCGCAGCGGGCCGCCGATTAACGAATACCTTGATGACAGTCCTCTGACCCGGATCGTTCGCCAAAATCGGGAATTCGGCTACCAGCTTGAAGCGGTCGAACAACGTCTAAGCCAGCATGAGAGCCATGGACCGCAGATCCGTTCAGAAATCCCGAGGCGATGCAGTCGCGAAGCAGTTCGCCGTTTAGTGCGAAACGAGGAAAATCCGACCTCTATAAAGCCCTAGGACGCCGACGAGGGGGGACAAAGCATTGCCACGCCCACTAAGACAAGGCTTGGCAACCGTTTGGGTCGAGCAATCCAGAGCGGGAACAGGTTCAGAGGGACTTCGGGCGGCCGAAAAATTCACCCGCCAGGACGCACACTTATGCGTGACAAGGCTGATGGATTGAAGGGATGTTGGCGCACCCGGATTCACCGGACGCCTCGGCCTGTCACGGCACGGCCAACGGATATTCTTCCGAAGACCGCGCCGTTCAATTTCCGGCCGTCGGCCGATCGCTTAATCCACCCGCGCCGTCGCGTTACCGGAAACGACTTCCTTCCCGTCCTGATTCGTCGTGGAAAGCTTCAGGTCGACCAGCTTGACCCCGCCCTCGTCGCGGACCGCCTCGACCGTCGCCTTGGCGTCCAAAGTATCGCCGGGCCACACCTGATTGGTGAACCGCACGCCGAACTTCGTCAGCCGCCCGGCGCCGACATAATTGACCAACATTTTCGACGTCAGACCCATCGTCAGCATCCCGTGCGCGAACACGCTGGGATAACCCGCGATCTGGGTCGTATAGACCTCATCCGAGTGCAGCGGATTGTAATCGCCCGAGGCACCCGCGTACTGGACGATCTGGGTGCGGGACAGGTTCTCGACCACACGCTCGCTGTGCGTGTCGCCGACCTTCAGTGCGGAGGCTTGCAGTGCCATGATTTTCTCTCCTCAGCCCTGGTCTACGGGACGTTCGGTGGTCACACCGACGCCGCGCGCGGTTATGGCCAGTTCGCCCTTTTGATTGCGATATTCGGTGACCCGTTCGCGAAAGGTCAGTTTTCCGGCCCGCTTGCTCTCGCGTTCCCAGGTCTTGCCCGGCAGCGTTTCCGCCGTCAGCACGTCGCCGGCATGCACGGGCAGATGGTATTCGTAATGCTGTTCCGCGTGCAGCCCGCCGGACGACGTGGGCTTGCCCTCGATCCCCGACGGACCTTTGGCGGAGCCGAACCACTTCTGGTCCGGCTTCGGACGCAGGTGATACTCGGGATCGAACTGCGCGACGGCTTGCGCGAAACTGGGCGGCGGGATGATACCCCCCACGTCGGTTTTTTTCGCCGCCTCCGCGTCGTGATACACGTGGTTGGTGTCGCCGATCGCGCGCGCAAACATCATGATGTGAGTCGCTTCGACGGGGAATGTGATTTTGGCCAAGGGTTTCCTCCGACTTGTGTGGCTGACTCAGCCTGGCACGAACGGTGAAAAGCGCAACAGGGGGGAGGGCTCGTGAGACGCCCGATCCGGCGGACCCAGGTCCGCGCCGCCCTGGATGCCGCCGCGATTCCGACCTGGAGCGGGCCGCACGACGCCGCCGTCTCGGCCGAGGGACTGCGATTCCTGCGTGCGCCGGGCTGGCTTGCGCGTGGACGCCGGGTCTACGCGATCGGCGATATTCATGGCTGCCGCGCGGCACTGGAAAAACTGCACACGGAAATCGCCGCCGATCTGGCCGCCCGTCCCGTCGCCTCGCCGCTGCTGGTCCATCTGGGCGATTATATCGACAACGGCCCGGACAGCGCGGGCGTGGTCGAGCACCTGATTTCCAAAGCCCCAAAAATACCCACCGTCAATCTGTTGGGCGATCACGAACGCATGCTGCTCGACGCGTTGGACGGCGATCGCGCCGCCGCGACCGACTGGCTCTGGGCGGGCGGAAAAGCCGCGTTGGCAAGCTGGGGACTCGCCGGGGATCTGCCGCGCGAGGAATGGGAGGCGGCGTTGCCAGAGTCGCATGTCGCGTTTTTTCGGCGCCTGAAGCGGACCCATCGCGTGGGCGATTATTTTTTCGTCCATGCCGGGATACGGCCCGGCGTGGCGCTGGCGGACCAAACGCTCGACGACCTCGTCGGGATTCGTCAGCCCTTTCTGGGGACCGAGCAGAACCTGGGATGCATCGTGGTGCATGGCCATTCGTCCAGCCCGTCCCCCATCCGGACCGCTTCTCGTATCGGCCTGGATACCGGGGCGGGAATGGGCGGGAAACTGACCTGCGCCGTACTGGAAGAAGATCTGATCGGTCTCATTTCGGTTCGCGGCGCGATCGGCTGAGCCGGCGTCGTCAGACAGCGTTGTTCATGCGCCGGTGCCGGGAACGCCGTGGGGAAAGGCCGTCTGACGCAGACCGTCGGCCGAGTAATCGATCTCCTGAGGCCATGTCAGACCGGCGCCGCCCGGCAGCAGAATCATGTTCGCAACGAAATAATCGGGATCGCGCAATGGCGTAAACCAGCCGCCGCGATCGACGATGTCCAGAAAATCCACTGTGGCCCGTGCCCCATCGGCCCAGACGATCGTGACGGTATGGTCGGGATGGGGCAACGCCGTCACGATTTCGTGCAATTGCATACGCTATTGGCTCCTGTTCGCGACCGCCGCCGCGCGGTGCGCCTTGGCCAGAGGCGAACCGCCGTCGTTCGCGCCTTTCCGGATGACGATCAGGTTATGCGAGAACGCGATCTCCCGCACGGTCCGGCCGATCGCCAGCAACGCGGGATCGGCGTGCGAAAGGTCGAGAAACTCCGCGTGGCTGGTGTATTTCGCCAGTTCCAGGAAATAGCCGGCGCAGGTGCGCGAAAACGCGGGATCGTCGATTGGCGCGCCATCCCAGTGCACGCCGTCCACTTCGCCGGCCCAGAACGACGTCTGAATGTCCTCGACGACATAAATTCCGCCGTCCTTCACCGAATCCCACAGGTGCTGAAATGTAAAGATCTGATGCGCGTTCATGTGCGAGCCATCGTCGATCGCGATGTCGAATGGCCCGTCGGCCGCGCATAACGCCGTCAGATCTTCCGCGGACGCTTGATCCAGCACACGGATATGCGCTCGCCCGCCGGTCAATTCGCGTTTTGGCGCGATATCGGCCGCCACAATATCGCCGAACGGGAAAAACGCCTGCCAGGCCAACAGCGACTGCCCGCCCAGAGAGGTTCCGTAACCGCCGATCCCGATTTCCAGCAATTTGATCCGCCGGTATTTCAGCGGGCGAAACAGCGCATGATAGGTAAAACCGTAACCATGCAATCCCGGACGGTGTTTGTCCGACCCGAACGCTCGCAACAAAACCCATAACGGCACCGGCAACAGCGAAATCGCCCGTGCCACGGCCCGGCGCAGCCGATGGGCGAGCACGTCTTTCTCCCGTTTGGTGCGACGTTCCCACCCAAGCAAGGCCTTGACCGATCGCGAGATCACCGATGTTCCTCCTGGCGGCGGCGAAACGCGATCATAGCCCGCAGGCGCCCAGGGCGAACACCGTCCCACGGGCGGCGGGCGGAGCGGGACATAATTCGTGGCGCTTTTTCCGCCGCGCTTGCGGTATGACCATGCGACTTCCCCCCCGGTGCCCGTTTGTCCGATCCATCGATCCTGAAAAAAACCGTTCGCGGCGCCGGTTGGACGGTCGCCTGGCGCATCGCGACCCGCATGATGGGCACGGTCAACACGCTGATCCTCGCCAGCCTGCTGCTGCCCGGCGACTTTGGCCTCGTCGCGCTGGCGACCGGCTTTGCACAGACCTTGCTGGCGCTGTCCTCCCTTGGCACAGCCGAGGCGGTGATCCGGGAAAAATCTCCGTCGCGCGCCGTGTACGACACCGCGTTCACCCTCAACGTCCTGCGCGGCGCCGTGGCCTCGATTGGGATCGTGCTCTGCGCCTGGCCGGTCGCAGCGTTCTTCGCCGACGAACGCCTCGCGCCAGTGCTGGTGGCCCTCGCCGTCTGCTATTTTGTGTCGTCGTGCGAGAACATCGGCACCATCGAGTATTTTCGCGATTTCGCCTTCGACAAGGAATTCAAGCTGAAGCTGCTGCCAAGGCTGGCGGGTGTGGCGGCGACGATCGCGGCGGGACTGATCTGGCGGAACCACTGGGCACTGATCGCGGGCATCGCCACGAGCCAGGTATTGGGCACGGCGATGGGCTACGCCATGCACCCCTACCGTCCGCGCTTCGGCCTTGCCGCCTGGAGCCAGCTCGCTCATTTCTCGCTCTGGAGTTGGGCCATCGCCGTCGCGACCATGGTCCGCGACCGGGTCGATGGCTTCGTGGTCGGACGCGTGCTCGGTATAACCCAGGCCGGCGTCTATGCCCTGGGCGGCGATATCGCGACGATGGCGACCTACGAACTCGCCGCGCCCGTGGGACGCGCGAGTTTCGCGGGGTTCGCTGCTGAATCGCGAACCGGCGCGGAGACCTCCGCCACCTATTTGCGCATTCTGTCCAGCGTGACACTGGTCGTCTTGCCGGTTGGCACGGGCGTGTCGCTGGTCGCGGGCCCGATGGTGGCGCTGCTGTTCGGCGCGAAATGGCAGGCGGCCGCCGATGTTGTGCGAGTTCTTGGCGTCGCCGGAATCGCCTCCGCCCTGGGCACCATCACCGGTTCATTGCTGACCGTGCATGGCGTTCTCCGCCCCACATTTTTTATTCTGATGCTGTCAATGGCGGTCCGCGCGGCGGGGGCGGTCGTGCTGGTTCATTTCCTGGGCCTGACCGGCGCCGCGCTGGCACAGGCACTGGCGTACCTGGTGGAGAACCTGGCGTTCCTGGCGGTGGCGTTCCGCCGCTTTGGCATCCGGCCAGCCGATTACCTCGCGCTGACATGGCGGGCGGCGCTGGCCGCGGCAGTCATGGCGGCGGTGCTGACCGGCACGGGTCTGGGGACAGACACCGTGGCGCCGGCCGTATCCCTGGCGCTGGCGATCCCGGCCGGGGTGGCGATCTATGGCGCGGTTCTGGTGGGCGCCTGGCTGGCCTCGGGACGTCCGCGCGGGGCGGAGGCGGACCTTCTGGAACTGGTGCGGCGCGCGGCATGGGTTGCGGGACTCTGGCGGCGGTGATTTACCGGCGGTTCCAGACCCGCACACGCGGCGGACAATCGCCCAAACGCCCGCGCAGGTAGTCCGCAACCGCCAGCAGAATGGTCGCGCCATGCCGCAGACGGGCACCCGGGCCACATCCCCCGGCCTTCGAGAGCACTCTGCGAAAATCCCAAAAAGCCCCGCGCCACGCGAACCAAACGCCCCGGCGGCCCAGATGGCGGCGCGCGAAGACCAGACGGTTCCGGGCAATGAAATAACTGTACATTGGACCCTCGGTGCCCCCGAATGAGACCGCGCCCTTGTGACCCACGACCGCCTGGGCCACCAGGTAGGTCTCCAAACCGGCAGCGCGGGCCCGGTAACACCAGTCGGTCTCGTCGAAATTGAGGAAATAATCCTCGGTCAGCAAGCCAACCCTCGCAAGGCCGGCAGCCGTCAACAGCATCGCGCAGCCTTTGACCGCGGCGATGGGCACCGGCTCGCGGGGGATGTCGAGCGTTTCCAGGCGGCCGTGGATCTGGCGTGGCATGCCGGTCCGGCGTTCGATGTAACCGCCGCCGAACTCGACCCGCCCGGGGTCGCGCGAATCGACGACCATGGCGCCCAGAGCGGCGGCGCGCGGCAGGGCACGGGCGGCCTCGCGCAGGTGCGCCAGCGTATCGGGGCGCGGAGTCGCGTCATTGTTCAACAGCAGCACCTCGGCGCAGCCATCGCGCAACGCGGCGCGGATGCCCACGTTGTTGCCGCCGGCCCAGCCGAGATTGCCGCCGGATTGTATGACCGTCAGGGTGGGGTCCCAGGCGCGCAAGGCGGTTTCCGACCCGTCGGCGGACGCGTTGTCCACGACGTAAATACGGATATCGCGTTCGGTGGAGGCGCGGGCGGCGGTGACAGCCTCGATCGTGTCGCGCCATCGGTTCCAGTTGAGCACGACGATCGCGGCGGGTGCGGCCGGTCTTTTCGCGGTTTCTTCGGGCGCGGGCACGGGCCTGGGTTTCCTCCGGTTGGCGGCACGCTCTGTCTACGACATTCCTGTGCAAGGGGCGCGCGTCTTGTCGCGGCCGATATCCCCGACGACCGGGGAATGGACCCGAAAGACTCGAATTCGCATCCGCGAGGACGCTTGACACCCTCCATTCCCCCGACTAGTTAAGGCGCCCTCAGCCGGTCCCACCAAGCATTGGGGTTGCTGTCGTTTACAGGCCACGGACGCACGCGGTGCCGCTTCCCTTTTCAGGGCAGCCAAGGCCGTATGCCTCAAACAACCCGCGGGGTGGTTCGTCCACCGTGACGGGTCGTTGCGTGTTTAACGGCGGTTGCCCGTTGCGCGGGAATGGAGCGGCGGGGCGCGTATATAAGTTCGTGGGTCGGTCTTTTCGGTCAGAAACCGGAGGGCGGCCTGGACAAAGACATAAGGTAGACGGAAGCCAGATGCCGACCATCAACCAGTTGATCGCCCAGGGACGGGTCCCGCAGAAAACGCGGAACAAGGTTCCGGCGCTGCAGGGCTGCCCGCAGAAGCGCGGCGTTTGCACCCGCGTTTATACGACGACGCCAAAGAAGCCGAACTCGGCGCTGCGAAAAGTGGCCAAGGTACGGCTCACGAATGGCTTCGAGGTCGTGTGCTATATTCCTGGCGAGGGCCATAATCTTCAGGAGCATTCCGTGGTGTTGATCCGCGGCGGGCGCGTGA
>JAYWAX010000575.1:0-3366 GCA_043782125.1 Acetobacteraceae bacterium
GGCTTTGCCATTGCCTCGATCGGCGATTTCGAAAGCATCCAGGCGATCTGCAACAGCATTGGCCGGCGTGACAACGCGCCCGTCATCGCCAGCCTGTCGCGCTCAAGCCCGGCCGATATTCTGCGGTCGGCCGAGGCGCTGAAAACGGCGCTGCGCCCGCGCATCCATATCGTGATCGCGACCTCCGACCTGCACATGGAACACAAGCTGCGCATGACCCGCGACGAGGTCGTCGCCGCCACGGTCGAATCCGTGAAACTGGCGCGCAATCACGCCGAAGACGTCGAATGGTCGGCGGAAGACGCCACAAGGTCCGATTTTGACTTTCTGGCGCGCTGCGTGGAAGCGGCGATCAAGGCGGGCGCAACGACCATCAACCTGCCGGATACCGTTGGCTATGCGGTGCCCGAGGATATGGAGAAAATGTACTCCCATATCCTGAACAAGGTCCCGGGCATCGAGACCGTCATTCTGTCCACACATAACCACAACGACCTGGGCATGGGCGTCGCCAACACGCTGGCCGCGATCCGCTGCGGCGCGCGGCAGATCGAAACGACCATCAACGGCATCGGCGAACGCGCTGGAAATGCGTCGCTGGAAGAAGTCGTGATGGCCATTCGCACGCGCCCGGACGCGTTTCCCTATAAAAACAACATCCAGACGACACATTTGCTGCGCCTGTCCCGGCTGCTGGCGACCGTCACCGGCTTCGACGTCCAGCCAAACAAGGCCATCGTCGGACGCAACGCCTTCGCGCATGAAGCCGGAATCCACCAGGACGGCGTGCTGAAGAACGCCGCCACCTATGAAATCATGACCCCCGAAAGCGTCGGTTGGGCCAAGAACTCCCTGGTATTGGGCAAGCACTCCGGACGCGCCGCCTTCCGCGACAAGCTGAACACCCTGGGTTACAAAATCGGCGACAACCAGTTGAACGACGCGTTCCGCCGCTTCAAGGACCTGGCCGACCGGAAGAAAGTCGTGTTCGACGACGACATCGTGGCCCTGGTCGATGACGAGGTCATGCGCGACCACGAACGCATTAAATTCGTGTCGCTGGATGTCGCCTCAGGCTCCAAACGCGTGCCGAAGGCGGAACTGGAACTGGAAATCGACGGCGTCGTGACGTTCGGTTCCGCCACGGGCGACGGTCCGGTGGACGCGACCTTCAAGGCGATCCAGTCGATCTTCCCGCATACCGCCAACCTGATCCTGTTCCAGATCGGCGCCGTCACCGAAGGCACCGACGCGCAAGCCAAGACGACAGTGCGGCTGGAAGAGAACGGGAAGATGGTGGACGGCCAGGGCGCCGACACCGACACCATCGTCGCCTCGGCCCGCGCCTATGTTCACGCGCTGAACAAACTGCTTGTAAAGCGCGAGCGCACGGAACCTCAGGCATTGTCCGCCTGAACCTCTGACAAAACCGGCGCCGCCAAAAGGCGCGCCGGTTGCCTCAGTTATAACCCCAGAACCGGCCAGAGCCGCTGTTCGGTCCCGTGCTCGGGGCAAACTGGTTGGCCGATGGCGGGGCCTCAAACGGTCCAGGGACCGGCGCTTGCGGAAGGGTGGGACCAGGCCCGGTGATGCCGAACGCCGCCGGACCCGCGCCACAGGCACCGAGAAAAAGCGGTAATGAGAGCAAGATGAAACGCATGGTGGCGATGATGACGCGTGCCGTCCGGTGTGTCCACGTCCGGTTGAGGCGCGACGACGTTGACGGCAACCGCGCGAGGATCGCATGGATACGGAATTCGAGACGCCCCTCCCCCAGGGTCTGACGCGGCCGGACAATCCCGACCGGAAATGGATCTTTTGGGCGATCTACGCCATGGGCAGCCTGATCCTGGCGTTGACAGCCATCGTCGTGTTGCAAATCGATTCAGGGATATTACTCGGTTGGGCTGTTGGGGTGATCGTGGCCGCCACGCTGACAATCTTTGGCCGCCAATGATCGGCGCGGCCCAGGGCGCAGATCGGGAATCGGCGGCATCTTAGCGAATACTTAACCATTCCCGGCGATACCGTGCATCCGGACACGCGTGAGAGCCAGAATGGACCGATCGATCGCCGCACGGGGCGGCCCAAGAGAAGAGTGGCGGCCTCTCCGCCTGCCCCAACTGATGCCCGAGGCACTGGCGATCCTGGCCTGCGTCGCGGTGATCTGGAGCGCCGTGGCCTTTACCCTTTGGCAAGCAAACGTATCCGCCATCGAGGCGGCTCAGCGGCAAACCGCGACCTTGGCCCGCGCCTTCGCCGAGGCCAGCGAACGCATCAGCACCGTTATCGATCGTCAGTTGCTCGCCCTCCGTGCCAGCGTGCTGGAGAAAGGCGAAGCCTTCGATCTGAAAGAATGGGAACGTACCCAGTCGCCCACGGACGCGATGACATCGCAGATCGGGTTGATCGATGCGGGCGGGAACATGGTGCAAAGCACCGCCTCGCTGATCGGCCCGCCGGTCAATGTCCTGGATCGCGACCATTTCCGCGCTCAGCTCGATACGACCGTGGATCGTCCGTACATCGGCATACCCTTGTTCGGACGGGTCACAAAACGCTGGGGCGTGCAGTTCACCCGGAGAATTCCCACCAAGGACGGCGGCTTCGGCGGCGTCGCCGTGACATCGGTCAGTTGCGGCGATTTGTCGCGGTTTTACGAGACCTCCGACGTCGATGGCGGCTTCGTCATGCTCGCGGGCCAGGACGGCGTGATCCGCGGCTATGGCCCCGAGCGGCCCGACGCCCTGGGTGCCGATCTGTCCGTCATGCCCGCCTTTGCGCAAGCGTTGTCGCGGCACGAAGGAACCATCGAAGCCGCCACCCCCTGGGATGGCGAACACCGTATCGTCAGCTTCCGCCGACTGACACAGTTTCCCTTGATCGTGATGGTGGGTTTCAACGATGCCCGGGTGTTCCGCGATTATCGTCAGATCCGCGAACGCGCGCTGGAAATCGGCGGCGCCGCGACCGTCATTATTTTGTTGCTTGGTGGCGTCTGGATCGAATTGCGCCTGCGCTCCGCCGCGTCACGCCGCGCGCTGCTGTTGACCCTGGAAAACATGAGTCAGGGCATCGTGCTGGTCGACGCGGACGGGCGTATTCCCGTCATCAATCCGCGCGCAGTCGTCCTGCTCGATCTGCCAGCATCCCTCCTGGAACCCGCGCGTGAAATGCGGCGCGGCGAAGCGGACGCCCTGGGCCTTGGCGAAACAAGCATCCCGGCGGGTCCAATTCCCACTTCCCTGCACAAGAACGGCCGGATCATCGAAACGATCAGCGAGCATCTGCCGGGCGGCGGCATGGTCCGCACGTTCACTGACGTGACGGAGCGCCGGATCGCCGAGGCGCGCATCCGGCATATGA
>JAYWAX010000576.1:0-9298 GCA_043782125.1 Acetobacteraceae bacterium
CCGCCCCTCCTACCACGTCCCCCACCCCCTGGGCACGCAGCAATCGCCGCGCCCGCCAGTCCGGACACGGACGGTCCCCTTGGTCCCAACCGATGTAACGCCCGCCACCTCCCACCCCACCGCCAGACGCGCCGCTGGACGCCCGAACCCGCCTCCTTTAACAAGCCACAAGACAAACCACCCCGGCGCAGCGAGGACGTAACATGAGATTTGGCCTGATTTACGAGTTGCAACTGCCCCGCCCCTGGGATGCCGGGTCCGAACACCGCATGGTCCAACAGGCGCTCGCAGAAATCGAGGCCGCCGACCGGCTTGGCTTCGACTACGTCTGGGCCAACGAACACCATTTCCTCGAGGAATATTCGCACAACTCCGCCCCCGAAGTCTTCCTCGCCGCCGCCGCCGGACGCACGAAACAAATCCATGTCGGCCATGGCGTCGTGCTCTCCCCACCCGGCTACAACCCGCCCGCGCGGGTCGCCGAGCGGATCGCGATGCTCGACCTCGTCTCCTCCGGCCGCGCCGAATGGGGCACCGGGTCGTCGGCGTCGCGCGCCGAGCTGGAAGGCTTCAACATCGACCCGGCGCAAAAGAAGCTGATGTGGGCCGAAGCGACCGAGCAGGCCGCCAACATGATGGCGATGACGCCGTATCCCGGCTACCAAGGCGACTTCTTTTCGATGCCTTCTCGCAATGTGATCCCCAAGCCGTTGCAAAACCCGCATCCGCCGATCTGGCTCGCCTGCTCGAACCGCGAAACGATCCACGTCGCCGCGCGCAACGGTGTCGGCGCACTGGCCTTCGCCTTCGTCGATCCCGCCGACGCCGCGAAATGGGCAGGCGAATATTACGATATTATCAAATCCGCGGAATGCGTGCCGATCGGCCACGCGGTCAACGCCAACATCGCGATGGCGACCGGGTTTTCGGTGCATGAAGACGAGGCCGAAGCGATCCGGCGCGGCGGCGAGGGCTTCCAGTTTTTCGGCTACGCCCTGGGCCACCACTACATCTATGGCGAACATATCCCCGGCGTGACGAATGTGTGGGAACGCTTCCAACGCGGGCGCGACGCGCTGCCCCCTGCAGTCGGTAACGGGATCGGCACGCCGGCGCAGCTCATCGAACGGCTGAAACAATACCAGGATGCCGGCGTCGATCAGGTCATCTTCATCCAGCAGGCGGGCCGCAACGCGCATGAAGACATCGTTGCCTCGCTGGAATTGTTCGCCGCCGCGGTGATGCCAACGATGAAAGCCGATCAGGCCGAACGCGACGCGCGCAAGCAGGCCGAACTGGCGCCCTTTATCGCGGCGGCGATGCAGCGGAAGAAATGGATGGCGCCGCTGGCCCAGGATGCGATCCCGGCGATCCCCGCTTATGGCCGTTCGGTCGTCGCCGCCGACGGCACTCCCAACGCGATCGCGGCCCGGCGCGGCGGCGGCATCAATATCCCGAGCGAAGACCCGTCCGAAAAACCGCGCGCGGCCGCCGCCGAATAAGGAGCATGGGCGGGCCCAAACTGCCCGCCCATATCGATTACCCGAACGCCCCGACCTCATGCGCGATCGCGGCGGCGATTTCCCGCGCCATCGCGAATAAATCCCGCATCGGCCCGAAAATCTCCCGATGTTCCCGCGCATACGCCGCCGTCGGCCTGGGTGCTGCCGGTTCCGCGTAATCGCAATCCGCGCCGGGATCGGGTGCCGCCGGAAAAATCTTCGCCAGCAATGCCAGCGAATTGTCGATATCCAGGCGCAGGATCGCCGCCTCCAACACCTGGCGCGTCACCCCGTCGCGCGGCGAGAAATCGGAAATCTCTGTCGCCAGCAGCCAGATCCGATGGATCAGCGCCAGCCGTAACGCGTGCAACAACACCTCGCGCGTCGCCATTCGCGGTGCGTCGGGCCACGCGACCCGCAGCGCCAGATGATCGGCGGAAATCCGGCGGAACATCGATTGCGCGTCAGCCCAGATGCCCAGACGTTCCAGCGCGCGCGCGACGGCGACCAAAGCCTCGCGACGGCCGGGACGCCGGGTTTGCGCCGCACGATCCAGCCAACTGCCGGGGTCGAGCGACGCGATCGTCGCGCGCAACACATCGATATCGGAATGCGCGAGTCCATGCGCCGCCAGATCCAGCGCGCGGCGGAACCGCCGGCTGTTCGCCCGCATGTCCGCAAAGGTCTCGGGATGGCGCGCCGCCGCCGCGCCAAGCCCTTGCAGCGTGTTCGCGCACCAGCCAAGTTGTTGCAATATCGCATTGTTCGGAATGGCGCGCAATTCCCGAGGATGGCGAATGCGCGCGGCCCCCGCCACGCCGTCGGATTGCCGCGCCGCAGGCCGCGACCCCGTCGGGTCCAACAAAGCCGGCCCGAAGGCGCCCAGAAGCGCGCCATAACCCGCGTCCTCGACCAGGCCCTCCATCGCCGCGCGCACCGTGGCGAAGAAATCGGCGGAAAAATCGGGATCGGCGTAAACCGGGTCCTCAATCGGACCGGCGGCAGGATGATAGGTCTGTTCGGCGATCCGGGTCACCGTGGCCAGCGCCAGTTCCGGCGTGCCGAACAGCAAATACCCGTCGCCGCCCTGGAACGCGCTTTCCTCCCGCACCCGCAATCCCGCGCGGCTGAGCGCCTGGCGCGACGCCGTCGGCGACAAATATTTCAACCGGTCCGCCAGCGATCCCGGATGCGCGCCGCGCCCGATGCTTTCGCCATGCGTATCGAACAAAATCACTTCCACGCCGGAAATGCCGTGGCGCGCCAGCGTCTCGCCGATCTTCAGGCGCAGCCGCTCAATCAAATAACTCGCGGCCAGTTGGCCGACGTAACGGCCGGAATCCGAATACCCGAACTGCAATGCGAGCCGCCCGGTGGATTTCAAATAGGCGCGGTAATGCGGGCTGCGCAACGCCTCGTCCAACACGACGGCGCCTTTCTCCAGCGCCTCCGCCGTTTCGAACAAGGGACTGATTTCGACGTTCTGTTCGATGCCGAACAGTTTCGCCAGCCACAACGCCGCCAGCAGCGTGTAACCCGTTTCCGTCTCCGCGATCAGGAATCGCACCGGGACGGACCCGTCGATATGTTTCACGATCTGCGCGACGGTCATCGTCAACTTCGCCGCCGAGGCCTGTTCGGCCACCAGGGCGCCGAAATCGACCGCCATCGGGCGCACCGTATCCAGCGCCGCGTTGATCTGCGCGAACAGCGCGCGCCGGTGCGACGGGTCTTCCGGCGGATCGGAAATACCCAGCCGCTGGCGCACCGCATTGTGCAATTGCGCCGCGTTCAGGCGGGTATGCGTGTGCGCCAACGCCAGCCCATGCGACACCAGGCCCGCGCGCGCCACCGCCAGCGCTTGTTTTTCGCCGTCCCCCGCCGCCGCTGCGATGGCATCGTCGAACAGCGGCAACAGCGGCGCAGGCGAGGTCAGCGCCGTCTCCCGCTCGCCAATCAGCGCATGCGCGAAAACCGAGACTTCCGCGGGCGACGGCCGCGCCGGGCACGCCGCGATCTGACGCGCCGTCGCGTCCAACGCCGCCCGCACGCGCGCGGACAGCGCGCCCGCGCCCGCCACCTGGCCTTCCAGCCGCGCCAGTTGCAGCCGCTTCATTTCCAGCCGCAGCCGCAGCGTATCCCACCAGCCGATATCGGTGCGCCCGTCGGTGTCGTAGCCAACCCAGCTCGACAGGATCAGCGGCTGCGGAGTCAGCTCCGTCCACCGGTCGGGCCACGCAGAGCGCGCGACATCCAACAGCGACGCGTTGAACCGGTCGATCGCATCGCGGCCATGGGCGATCGCCTTCACTGCCTGATCGAACTCCCCGCGCAACGAAATCGGCGGCGGCCGATGCGAGCCCGCGACCGTGACGGGCCGCCCGCTCGCCGTCTCAACCAGCGCCGCGCCCACCGCCTCGGGCAACGAAAACGTCGGATGCGCGGTGAAAACCGCTGCGAATCTAGGACGCTCGACCAGCGCGCGATAGGCCGCCCAGGGAATGGGGGAGTCGTTGGGATCGGGGCGCAGAAGGGTTTGGGCGAGGTTGTGCAAAACGCCTTCGTTCTTTGCGCGATCGATCCCGCCGGCGTACGCGGCGAGCCGGTCCGCCCGTGCCGCGAAGGCGCGATCGCGCAGCAGAGCGATCAGGCCGGCAATCGCCGCGCCATCCAGTTCGCCGCGATCCATGCGCCGGGTGATCGCCAGCGCGACCAGCAAAACCGGGTTGCCGAACGGATCTTCTTCCACCCGCGCACCCAGGCGCGCCGTGAGATCGAGCAATTCATCGGCCAGCGCAACGTCTGGGCCGGAGGGAGCGAGATCGGACATATCGGGAGCATGGCGCCGATTGTGCGGTGCAGCAAGATAAATATCCCCCCGCGACGCGACACCGCGCTTGTCCGTCCATCCCGTCATCGCGGGGGATTGCTGCGACGCACAATTTCTGACACGCCGCTTATGAGACGGTCTCGCGCCCCTGCCCGCGCGTAAACTTATTGGCATGCGCCGTGCATGTTCCATGGTATCGGAAACGCTGCGGCGAAAGCTGCGGTTCAAGGAAGGCGAACATTGTTTGGACAACATCCCTCCCCCGGCCAGTCCCTCGCGCGGCACGATCGGCCCGCCCCCCGACCTCGACGCGCGCACGGAACAGGCGATTCGCGCCGCGATTCTGTCCAAATTGACGTCGCACGTGGGCAAACGCCGCGCGATCGCGACAGAGCGCGACTGGCTGCTCGCCACCGCCATCGCGGTGCGCGATCTGGCGGTGGACCGCTGGCTGGCCAGCATCGACGCGGCGTACCGGCAAGGCGAAAAGCGCGTTTATTATCTGTCGCTGGAATTTTTGATTGGCCGGTTGCTGTTCGATAATCTGAACAACCTTGGCATCGCCGACACCGTTCGCCGCGCCTTGGCCTCGCTGGACGTCGATCTCGACCGTCTCCGCGATCTCGAACCCGACGCCGCCCTGGGCAATGGCGGTCTGGGCCGCCTCGCCGCCTGCTTCATGGAAAGCATGGCCACGCTTGGCATCCCCGCCCATGGCTACGGCATCCGCTACGATCACGGCCTGTTCCGCCAGGTCATCATGAACGGCTGGCAGGAAGAATTCCCCGAGGAATGGCTGTCCTTCGGCAATCCCTGGGAGTTCGAACGCCCCGAGGTCCAATACGACATCGGCTTCGGCGGCGCCGTCGAAACCGTACCGGCCGAGGACGATATCGACCGCCATATCTGGCACCCTGCGGAATTCGTCGTCGCCGTCGCTTACGACACGCCCTCCGTCGGCTGGCGCGCCCGCCGCGTCAACACGCTGCGCCTCTGGTCGGCGCGGCCCGTGGACCCGCTGAAACTCGACATGTTCAATCACGGCGATTTCGCCGGCGCACTGGCGACGCGGGTGCGGGCGGAAGCCATTTCGAAAGTCCTCTACCCGTCGGACTCCACGCCCGCAGGCGAGGAATTGCGTCTGCGCCAGGAATATTTTTTCGCCTCGGCGTCGTTGCAGGATCTGATCCGCCGCCACATCAAGGCGTTTGGGACCTTGGCGTCGCTGCCGGAAAAAACCGCAATTCAGTTGAACGACACCCACCCGGCCATCGCCGTCGCCGAACTCATGCGCATCCTCGTCGATTTGCACGAAATCCCCTGGGCCGAAGCCTGGCGGATGACCCAGGCGACCATCGCTTATACCAATCACACCCTGCTGCCCGAGGCACTGGAAACCTGGCCGGTCCAACTGATGGAACGGCTCCTGCCCCGCCACATGCAAATCATCTATTTGATCAACGCCAGACACCTGGTGGAGGTGAACGCAAACCATCCCGGCGATGGCGGTTTACTGTCGCGCGTGTCCATCATCGACGAACAGCGCGGACGGCGTGTGCGCATGAGCCATCTGGCCTTCCTCGGCTCGCACCGCGTCAACGGCGTGTCCGCGCTGCACACCGATCTGATGCGCGAAACCGTATTTTCCGACATGCACGCGCTGCGCCCGAAACAGATCGTCGGTATCACCAACGGTGTCGCCTTCCGCCGCTGGCTGCACGAGGCCAATCCCCCGCTCACATCGTTACTGGTGGAGACGTTGGGTCCGCGTGTGCTGGACAACGAGGACGCGCTGACCGGCCTGCGCGCCTTCGCGGACGACAAATCGTTTCAGGAACGCTTCGCCGCCGCCCGCCTCGCCAACAAGACGGCCCTGGCGCGCCTGATCCGGCGCGAAACCAATATTCGCGTCGATCCCGCGGCGCTGTTCGATGTGCATATCAAGCGCATTCACGAGTATAAGCGGCAACTTCTGAACATTCTGGAAACCGTCGCACTGTACAACGCCATCCGCACCCACCCGACCCACGACTGGGTTCCGCGCGTAAAACTCTTCGCGGGCAAGGCGGCCGCCAGCTATCATCAGGCAAAGCTGATCGTGAAACTCGCGCACGATGTGGCGAAGGTCGTCAACGCCGATCCGGCGGTGCGCGATCGGCTGAGCCTGGTGTTCCTGCCGAATTACTCCGTCAGCCTGGCCGAGGCGATCATTCCCGCATCCGACGTATCGGAACAGATTTCCACGGCCGGGATGGAAGCCTCCGGCACCGGCAACATGAAACTGGCACTGAACGGCGCGCTGACCATTGGCACGCTGGATGGCGCCAACATCGAAATCCGCGACCATGTCGGCGCCGAAAACATTTTCATTTTCGGCCTGACCGCCGCCGAGGTCGAAGCCAGCCGCGCCCATGGCATCGACGCAACCGCTGCCATCGCCGCCTCCCCCGCGCTGACGGAAGTGCTGGAAGCCATTGCGGGCGGTGTCTTCTCCCCCGGCGAGCCCGATCGTTACGCCGGACTTGTGGACGGCCTGCGCCATCGCGATTATTTTATGGTTTGCGCGGATTTCGAGTCCTATTACCGGAGCCAACGCGAAACCGGCGCGCTGTGGCGCCGTCCCGAAGCCTGGTGGCGCGCGAGCATTCTGAACACGGCGGGCATGGGCTGGTTTTCGTCCGACCGCGCGATCCGCGATTACGCGCGCGAAGTTTGGGATGTGCCGGTCTGGGATGTCCAGGCACGGGACGTAAAGGCCGGGCGAGAGGAATGACATCGCCGCCCGGACCCGCGACATGACAGACTGGCGTGCCAATCCCGCCGAAATCGCCGCGATTTCGCAAGGCCGCCACCCCGACCCGTTCGGGATTTTGGGCCCGCACGCAACCCCCACGCCCCCCAGCGCATCCCGGGACGCAGCCACCTCCACGCCCATGGCAATCCGCGTCTTCGCGCCGGAGGCCAACCGCTTGTTCCTGCTGCAGGACAGCGCATCCACCGAATTCGAACGCGACCCCACCGGGTTTTTCCAAATCCTGTCCGCGGCCCCAACCTCCTATCGCCTGCGCGCCGAAAACGATGGCGGCGCCTGGGAATTCCAGGACCCGTACGCCTTCGGTCCAGTACTCGGCCCGCTGGACGATTATTTGCTCATCGAAGGCACCCACCAGCGCCTGTACGAACGTCTCGGCGCCCACCCGATCCACCACCAGGGCGCCGACGGCGTCCATTTTGCCGTCTGGGCGCCCAACGCCGCCCGAGTCTCCGTCGCCGGGGACTTCAACCACTGGGACGGACGCCGCCACCCCATGCGCAAACGAGTCGACAGCGGCATCTGGGAGATTTTCCTGCCCGATGTCGCCGAAGGCGCCATCTACAAATACGAAATCCGCGCCCGCGACGGGACAATCCAACCGCTGAAAGCCGACCCGTTCGGGTTCGCGGCGGAAATCCGACCCTCCACCGCTTCCATCGTCGCCCGCACGGACAACATCGTGTTCGCCGCCGAAGCGCCAACATCGCAAGACCCGCGGCGGGCGCCAATGGCGGCGTACGAGGTCCATCTCGGCTCCTGGCGCCGCAGCCCGGACGGAAATTTCCCATCTTACGACGAACTCGCGGACACACTGATACCGTACGCCGCCGATCTCGGCTTCACCCATCTGGAATTGCTGCCCGTGGGCGAACACCCGCTCGATGCCTCCTGGGGCTATCAACCGATCGGCCTGTTCGCGCCCACCGCCCGCTTCGGCGATCCCGCCGGCTTCGCCCGCTTCGTCGATCGCACCCATGCGGCCGGCCTCGGAGTCATCGTCGATTGGGTGCCCGCGCATTTCCCCGTCGATCCGCACGGCCTGGCTTGTTTCGATGGCGGTCCGTTGTTCGAACACGCCGATCCCCAGCGCGGTTTCCATCCCGACTGGAGTACCGCCATCTACGATTTCGGGCGCCGCGAGGTCGCGAATTTCCTCATCGCCTCCGCCCTTTACTGGCTGACCCGGTTTCGTATCGACGCGCTGCGGGTCGACGCCGTCGCGTCGATGCTGTACCTCGATTACTCGCGCGGTCAGGGTGCCTGGACGCCCAATCCCGACGGGTCCAACGACAACCGCGATGCCGTCGCCTTCCTGAAAAACTTCAACGCAACAATCCGGGACATCTGCCCCAACGCGCTCACGATCGCCGAGGAATCCACGGCATGGCGTGGCGTTTCCCATCCCGCCGCCGAGGGCGGGCTGGGGTTCGGGTTCAAATGGAACATGGGCTGGATGCACGACACGCTGGACTACATGTCGCTCGATCCCGTGCATCGCCGCTTCCACCATGACAAAATGACGTTCGGGCTCGTCTACGCGTTTTCCGAGAATTTTGTGCTGCCCCTGTCCCACGACGAAGTGGTCCACGGCAAAGGCACGATTCTGGGCCGCATGCCCGGCGACGACTGGCGCCGCTTCGCCAATCTGCGCGCCTATTACGCCTTCATGTGGGCGCATCCCGGCAAAAAACTCCTGTTCATGGGCCAGGAATTCGCTCAGCTTCGCGAATGGAACGCCGATGCCGGCCTGGACTGGCATTTGCTGGATCAGGCGCCGCATCGTGGCGTCCTGGACCTGATCCGCGACCTGAACCGCATCTACCGCGCCCACCCCGCCTTGCACGCCAGAGATTGCGAACCAGACGGTTTCCGCTGGATCGCCGCCGGCGATCGCGACCAATCCGTTTTCTCCTGGCTGCGTCTGGCCCCCGGCGCGCCGCCGATCGCCATCGCCGTCAATTTCACCCCGGTATCGCGGCCATTCTACCGCATCGGGCTGCCCGAGACCGGCACGTGGCGCGAAATCCTCAACACCGACGCCATCCAATACGGCGGCACCGGCGTGGGCAATCTGGGTGCGGTGGAAGCGCGGCCCGAACCGTCGCACGGATTTCCCGCCTCGGCGCTGGTCTGCTGCCCGCCGCTCGCCGC
>JAYWAX010000577.1:0-3350 GCA_043782125.1 Acetobacteraceae bacterium
CCTTCCCGATAGGCGGTCACCGCGAGGCGGCCATTGATCGCGGCGATCACCTGGCAGCCAAGCGTTTCCAGCAACGCCTTGGTCACACGCAGGTTCGCCGGATTGTCTTCCACCAGCAAAATCCTGGCCGAGGTGCGCCCGGTGGCCGCCAGCGCCTCCTGGAATTTTTGCCCCGCGGCGGTCACCGGCCGCGCCGGGGCGGCCACCGCATCGGCAATTGGCGCGGTCGCGGGCAGAGCAACCGGCGCAGGCGCGGCTGGTTTCGGCGCCGCGACGGGGGCCGGAACAAAGGCAGGGACAGGCGCGGCCGCCGGTGTTTTCGCCTCCGGCACAGCCGCGCGCGCCAAAGGCAGCGCAATCCAAAAGGTCGAGCCGACCCCGGCGACACTGCGGACGCCGAAGGTGCCGCTCATGCGCTGGCACAGCTCCTTGACGATCGCCAGACCCAGACCGCTCCCGCCATGGCGCCGCGTCATCGACGAATCCGACTGGGCGAACGCCTCGAAAATCTCGGTTTGCTTTTCGGCGGGAATACCGATCCCGGTATCGCTGACCTCGAACCGCACCTCGCATCTTTCCGCGGTGTCCCCGGAAATCGCGACGCGGACCGAAATGCCCCCGGAGTCCGTGAACTTGATCGCGTTGTTCAGCAGGTTGTCCAGCATCTGCTGGATGCGCTGCGCATCGCCCAAGACCCCGATCTGCGCCGGTTCCGGCAGGGCTACGGTCATGCTCAACCGCTTTTCCTCTGCGCGCGGCTGGTATTTCTCCCGCAGCGCCTCGATCGGTCCGGCCAGCGCGAAGGGCGCGAGGTTCAGGGAAATCTTACCGACTTCCATCTCCGAAAGGTCGAGCACGTCGCTGACCATGCCCAAAAGCGACTGCGCTGACTGGCTGGCCTGATCGACGTAGCATTGTTGCGTCGGGGTGACCCCGGACAGGCGCAGCAATTCCAGCATCCCGACGACGCCATTCAACGGCGTACGCAGCTCGTGACTCATGTTCGCCAAAAACTGCGTTTTGGCGCGATTGGACGCTTCGGCGAGGTGCAGGGCTTGCAAAATTTCCGCCGCCTTGCGTCGCAGGTCGGCGAGCATGGTGTTCAGCGCCACGCCAAGACTGCGGATTTCCGACGGAATCCAACCCCCGAAAGTGGGCACTGCGACCTGGTCGTTGCCGTCGATCACGGCCTCGGCGGTTGCCGCGATCAGACGCACGGGCCGGCTCATCCAGAAGGCGATCAGGTAGGCGATCAGCGCGGCGGCCATGAACGCGGCGATCGCGATCACCACCGCGAGCTGGTTGACGACGTTGGCACGGCGGCGGAGTTCGCTGATCGGTTGCGGCACCATGACGCCCCAACCGGTCTCTGGCACGACCGCGAAACCGGACACCATCATGTCGCTGAAAGCCGGAGAGTAGAACTGGCCGACCCCCGCCTCCCCGCGCATCATCGCCGCGACGACCGGCACGCCGGAGATATCTTTCGACGCCGCGACCCAGTCCCGCAGCGGGTGGGCGATGACCTGACCGTTGCCGTCGGTGATGACCGCGTGGCCGTGGTCGCCGAATGCGATGGCCTGCTGCAACGAGACCAGATACCGCGTACTGACAATGCCCAAACCCATTTTGCCGCCGGGCAAAGCCTTCACCAGATAAAACACGGGACGATTATTGGTGTCGTGGTAAAGTTTCGACAACACGGGCTCGTCCGGCAGATCGTCAGCCAGGCTCCGCAACGCGCGGAATCGTTCCGCGTCGATGGGAACATGAGTGGCGTTATCCGCGAGTCCCGGCAAAACGCCGTCCGCGGTGCCGTCCGCGTTCAGGATACATATGTGGGTGACGTCCAGCGACGTCAGCAAATCGGCCAGCCCGGCCGGTGGTTGGATCACAGACCCGGAGGCAAACGTCAGCGAAAATACCGCCTTCACGTCGTTCACATAGCGCGACATTGTGGACGTCAGATTGCGCGCGACGAGCAAGTGGCGTTCGCGCACGGAATCCAGTTCGTTCTGGAGCGCGGTCTGTCCCTCCCAGACCGCCAGAACGGCGATCGGTACCGCCGAGACCAGGGTGAAAGCCAGGAACAGCAATTGGTGCATGCGCGGGCCGGACCAACGCCGGGCCGGCCGGGCCAGGGGCGCGGTTGCCTGCGGATGCAGGGTGGTGGGGATGGCTGTCGGCCGGGTGTCGCCGTCCATGGATCGAATTCCCGATCTGGCCGGCCGATGCGGCACGGCATTCTTGCGAAGCATAGCGCGTTTTGGCGAAAAACAGCAGCCCAGACACCGTTTCAAACGTATCGTTCAAGCGCGCCCAGATACCGCCGGAGGCCGAAGATATGGACGGTGTGCGCTTGTTCCGGTTTCGGTCTACCGCGGTTGCCTGGTTTCCCATTCATCCGCCTCGCGCAGCGCTTGGCGGAAAGCTTCCCCGGTCATCAGAATCGCGGCCCGCAACGGCGGCGGGATTTCCTTACGCAGGCCAAGATCGTCTTGCGGCATTTCGCCGGCCGCCACCGTTTTCAGCACCGCGTCGATTTCACCGGAGGCATGCATCGGGGTTTGTAGTAGCACCAGACGTTTCATTCCGGCTTCGTTGTCTGGCGCGTGACAATCGGTGCACGCGCCGCGCCGCGCTTCGACCGCGAACGCCCGATATGTGGCATCCAGGTTCGCGAGGTTCGGATTTCCGGGCCGGTAGCGGCTGGCGAACAAGGAGACTCTGGGCTGCGTCTGGCCGGCCGTGTCAGCCCAGAGCCAGTTACCGTCGAAGACTGGCGGCACGACATGGGCGTAGGCGCCGCGATCGGCCTCGCTTCCCGCGTGGGACCGTGTCGCCGCGAAGATGCGTCCTTCGCGGTTGAGATAAAATTTGACCTCGTTCGCCGCTTCCCAATCGGCCCATTTCGCGGTGCTGTGCCAGAACGGGTATGGGAACTCTCCGGCGGGCAGGGCGTTACGGAAATAGCCTTCGATCCGGATGACCCCGGTTTTGTCCAACGGGTCGATCGCCACAGACCAGCGCCCGGTGAAGGTAAACAGGGACAGATACAGTGAGCGGAAGACCCGTGGATTCAAATGGGTCAGTTGCTTTTTCGCCAGCCGCACGCCGGGCTGATCGCCACCGAACACCAGGCCATCCCGCGCGAAGGGAATGAAGTCCGCGTCTCGCAACCCGGCCGCGCAGGCATCGCGCGGTGCGATGGCGTCCTGCGCCGCCGGCGGGCAATGGGCGGACAACCCTGCGGCAATCGTAGCCGCGAGTTGTTCAAGCGGGGGGGGGCGCGGTATCCGCCCGCGTCGCGCTGGTTGCGAGCAAGCCACCCAGAACCACCGCAAGGCCTG
>JAYWAX010000578.1:0-9253 GCA_043782125.1 Acetobacteraceae bacterium
CCGCTGAAAACGCGTGACCCGGCGTTACGGCAGTTGAAACGCCTGATCGGTCAGATCGCTCAACCCGATCTCGGGACCCGGCGGGATCGCCAGCCGCCCCAATGTCTCCAATGTCACGAGATCGGTTAACGCCTGCGCCCGCATGCCCGCCGAGAACGCCCGGCACGCCCGGCTCCAAACCTCCCCGGTCGCGAACTCGATCCGCGCCGCATCGGCCGGAAGCCCTTCCACAACCGCCGCCCCGCCCGGGTTGAGAAACACGCTGACCAGCACCGCCCCATCGCCCCGCCGTATCTTCACGACCGCCGGCTGTCCCGAACGATTATCGATCGACAGCCGCGCGCCACCCGTGGCCGCCCGGCTCAACACCTCCCCATTCGCCGGTGCCGGCCCCGAGTTATAGGTACACCACGCCCGAGCCGCCGCCGCCGCGTCCCCCGGACTTAACCGGCCCGCCTCCACATACCCGTTCGCGGTCTCGGTCACGCGGACCTCCACCATGCCGTTGACCTTGTCGAACCGAACCCCCTGCATTGCGCTGAATGGCGGCAATTGCCCCGAGGGCAGCAAACTCCGCTTCGCCTCGTCCAATTTCCACAACACGGTGGGCGTCGAGGCCGGGACAACATAGAAATTCGGCGTGCCAGCCAAGCGCACCGGTACGGGATCGCGCGGCAGAGGCGCGGACTCGGCCGCGGGCAGCGGCGGCACCTCCCGCGCGGTCGCGGGGATTGGCTCCCGCCGGACGGCGCCTGGCGCGAAAATCAGATGCCGCCCCACTTCGACCAGGCCGACCAGCAGAATGACCGCCATCCCGGCCCAAACGGCAATGGGCAAATCCCGCCAGCGCGGATGGCGCGTCGGGGGCGACGCCACGTCCGGGAACACGATCGGACCGATTTCGCCGGGCTCGCTATCGTCCTGCGGGGGATTGGCGGCGCGATCGTAAGCGGCCCGGCGCTCCGGGTTGCTCAAAACGTCGTAGGCCTGCTTCAGCGCCATGAAGGCGTTCGCGTCGCCCGTGACCGGCACATCCGGATGCACCAGCCGCGCCTGCCGTCGATAACCCGCCACGATCCCGTCCGGCGAAGCCCAGGGCGCGACGCCAAGCCGGGCGTAATGGCCGGCGGGATCGACGAGGGGGGACGAAGACATCGGGGGCGCGGAATCCAGTTGCCAGAGGCGTTCGGGTCCCCCGCGCTACGCGATTTCACGCCGCCACGCCACCGTTTCGCGCCGGTCTGTCCCGCGCCCGGGAATAATTCGCCCAAATTTACCGTTTGTTCATCTTTCCTTGTTGTCATGGCCGTCGTCAGCCCCGCAGACACCAGAGGCATCATGTGATTCCCCAACCCCCTCCCGCCAAGCGCCTGCTGGTCGTGGACGATGAGCGTATTCAACGCATGATCGTCATTCGTTCCGTCGCGCCTCTGGGCTACGCCGTCGATTCTGCGGCGAGTCTGCAAGAGGCCGCCGCCCGCCTCGCCGAATACCGCTATGACGTCGTCATCCTCGATCTTTCGCTTGGCGAAACGGAAGGCCTCAGCCTGTTGCAGACACTGCGCATGGGCGACAGCGATCCGGTGCTGGTCTTCATCTCCCGCCTGGACGAACGGGTGCTGGCGGCCAGTTTGCGCCTGGCCGCCAGCATGGGGTTTCGCGTGGCGGGCACGCTTCGCAAACCGGCATCGCCCGGCGCCTTACGCGTCATGCTACGCGACCTGCCGGCACGGCGCGCCGCCCGCGCCGAACCCGGTCAGGTGCCTCCGACTGTCGCGGAACTCGCCGATGCGATCGACAGCGGCGCCATCGTGCCGCATTTCCAGCCCAAGGTGTCCCTGCACGACCGGCGCGTAACCGGTGTCGAGGCCCTGGCGCGCTGGCCCAGACCCGGGGGGCAACGCATGCCGCCAGATATTTTCGTGCCACTGGCCGAACAAAGCGAACTGATCGCGCCACTGACCTTCCACATCATGCGCGCCTCGCTGGAAGCCTGCGCCCGCTGGCATGAATGGCACCCGGACTGCCGGGTCGCCGTCAACCTGTCGCCTTTGATCCTCGCCGACCCCGGCCTGCCGGACAAGGTGGAGCGCCTGCTGTTTGAAACCGGGCTTGGCCCAGGGGCCCTGATTGCGGAGATAACGGAGAGTACGGTGATCGCGGATCCGGTGATCGCGGCGGAGGTGCTGACAAGGCTCCGGATCAAGGGCATCGAACTGTCGATCGACGATTTCGGCACCGGTCATTCCTCGCTGCTGGCACTGCTGCGGCTGCCTTTCTCGGAACTGAAAATCGACCGCTCTTTCGTTTCCCAATGCGACACCGACCCGGAGGCCTGGAAGATCGTCCGCGCCACGGTTTCGATGGCCCGCGAACTGGGGCTACGGGTTGTGGCGGAGGGCGTGGAGACGGAGGCCGTCGCCGCCCGGCTGCGGGGGATCGGCTGCGACACCGGCCAAGGCTGGCTGTTCGCCCGCGCGATGGCGGAGTCCGATTTGCTGGCCTGGCTGCCGGAATTCGCGGCGGTACCCGCTTGACCGCGAGAATGCCGGCCAATGTCCCAAACGGGATAGGGGTCCCAAACGGGATTAGGGCCCCAAAAGGCGTCAAAGCGTCCAACGCGGGCCACGCGATCCTTCTGCTTTGCACGCTGGCAGTGATCTGGGGCGTGCTCGGCCTCCATCTTTGGGAGGAACAACATCGGTCCCTGCGTGACGCGGAAACCCGGACCGCGAACCTCGCCCGCGCGTTCGAGGAAACCGTGAGCCGCTCGATCGCGCTGTTGGATCAGGCTCTGGATTTCGCGCGCGCGTCGTATTTGCTCGATCCGGGCAATTTCCAGATCGGCCCGTGGCTGGCCGACAAGATCGTGCTGCGCGGCATCAGCGTCCAGATCGCGATTATCGACGCCACAGGCATGATGGTGACAACCAGCGCGCCCGGCCCGCAAACCGGGGTCGATTTATCGGATCGCGCACATTTCCGCGTCCATGCGGACGGCACCGGCGACCGGCTGTTCATCAGCAAGCCGGTGATCGGGCGCGCGTCCGGCAAGCTCTCGGTGCAGTTAACCCGGCGTATCGCCAACCCCGACGGCACCTTCGCGGGCGTCGCGGTGGCCTCCCTGGACCCCCGGGTACTCGGCCGGTTCCGCGAGTCCGCGACGGTGGGCGAAGGGTTCGCGCTGTTGATCGGTCATGACGGGGTTATCCGCGCCGCCCAACCAGACCAGGACGCGATCGGCGACACGCTGACCGGGGCGTTCGGCCTCAGCACCGCGCGCGCCCTTGGCGACGTCCCGGCCGGCGATGGCACCGTCACGATGGAACGCGGCGACGCGATCGTCAGCTACCGTAACGTCACCGGCTATCCCTTGTACGTCGCGATCGGCATCTCGCGGGACTCGGCGTTCGCGTCCTATCGCGAGACACGGCGAGTCAGCCTGATGGCGGGCGGCGTCCTGTCGCTGATCGTACTGTTCGTCGGCGCGATTGCCTTGCGCGAACGCCGCCGCCTGACCCGCTTCCATCACGCCTTGACCCTGACGTTGGAGAACATCAGCCAAGGCATCCTGATGGTCGATCCCAAACGCTACATGCCCGTCGTGAATCGCCGCGTCGCCGAACTACTGGGCTTGCCCCCGGCGCTGGCGCAGCCCGGCGCCGATTTCGACGAGTTGCTCGCCTGGCAAGCCGAAAAAGGCGAGTTCCGGACCGGATCGAAGGGTGCGGACCATGCCGCCGGCGACGACTCAGAGCGCATTGCCGATATGGTCGCCGATGGCGGCATCGACCCCACCATGGCCTTTTACGAACGCACCCGCGCGAACGGAACGGTGCTGGAAGTCCGCACCACCGTCCTGCCCGATGGCAGTGCCGTGCGCACATTCACCGACGTAACGGAACGAAAACGCATCGAACGCGAACTGGCCCGTGCGCGCGACGCGGCGGAAGCCGGCGCCCGCGCGCGCACCGAATTCCTCGCTGTCATGAGTCATGAAATTCGAACGCCCATCAACGGCATCATCGGCGCCTCCGGCCTGCTGCGCGATATGCGGATGGCGCCGGAGCAGCGGGAATATGTCCGGATCATCCGCGATTCCAGCGATCATTTGTCCACGTTGATCCAGGACATCCTGGACTTCTCCCGCCTGGACGCGGGCAAGCTGGACCTGGAGGAAATCGTCTTCGATCCCCGCGCGCTGATCCAGAGCACGATGTCGATTCTTGGCGGCGAGGCGCACGCGAAGGGTCTGTATCTGACCGCCCATATCGCGGACGCGGTGCCCGCCCGGGTCAGCGGCGATCCGTCCCGGCTGCGTCAGGTGCTGGTCAATCTGATCGGCAACGGCATCAAATTTACCGCCGCGGGCGGCGTCGCCACCGCTGTCGAGGCCACAATATCCGGGGACGGGATCGTCGTTTTGACCGCCACGGTGAAAGACAGCGGGATCGGGATCGACCCGGCGAACCGCGCCAAACTGTTCTCTGCGTTCAGTCAGGTGGACAGTTCCATCTCCCGCCGCTTCGGAGGCACCGGTCTCGGGCTGGCCATCTGCCGCCATTTGGTCGGGCTGATGGGCGGGTCGATCCACGCTGACAGCCCGCCGGAGGGCGGCAGCGTGTTCCGCTTCGATGTCCGGCTGCGCGAGGCCGCGGCCGCACTCGCGACGGAGCCGGCCGGACAAAGCCGTCCACGCAGCCTGAGTATCTTGCTGGCCGAGGACAATCCCACCAACCGCCTGGTCGCCACGCGCATGCTGACCCGCATGGGCCATCGGGTCGAAGCGGTGGAAGACGGGGCGCGCGCCATCGCCGCCGCTGCCGCGAAGACCTACGACGTCATCCTGATGGACATGATGATGCCGGAGGTCGATGGGCTGGAAGCGACTCGCGCGATCCGTTCCAGCCCGATGCCGGGATGCAATGTCCCCATCGTCGGCCTGACCGCCAACGCGCTGCCGTCCGATCGCGCGGCTTGCGAGGCCGCGGGCATGACAGGTTTCGTGACCAAACCGATCGTCGTGGACCGGCTGCGTGCCGCGCTGGAGCAAGCCACCCCCATCTGGGCGCCCGAGTCCGCGCCCGCCGATGGCGCGTGCCGGACGGCCGATGCCCAATCGCCCGGCTCGACCGGACTGGACCTTCCCTTCATGGCCCAACTGGCGGAGGAAATTGGCCCCGATGGCGCCGCCGAGGTCATCCACGCGTTTCTGGAAGACGCGCCCGGCCGCGTGGCCGCAATCCAACGGGCGATGGCGGACGGCGCGATCCTGACCATCCGGCGGGAAGCCCATGCACTGGCCGGCGCAGCCCGCAATGTCGGCCTCACGCCTTTGGGCGAGGCGGCTTATGCGCTGCAAAAGGCCAGCGAAGGCGCGGGACCGGACACAGTCGCGGTCGAGGCACTCGCGGCCATGCTGCGCGATGTCATTCCGGCCGCGACCGCCTGGGCCAAGGCGCAAGAGGGCTTTGTTGCTGTTTCGTGATAAACCCGCATCTTCAAGGCCCGCTGCTGTCAAAGTCCCGGGCGCCGTCAAAGCTCAGCATTCGCAAGGCAAACAGCCGTGGCGATTTTTCGCCGCGCGCTGGCTTCCAGCACCGCGATCCGGCAAGGCTCGACGCCCAGTACGCGGGCAAGTTTGGCGGCTGGGACGGCGGCGGCGTTGCCGGTCATGCAACGGGCCAGAAACACGGCCTTTTCCCGCCGCCCCAGAATGGTTTCAACCAGAACGACCAGGCGGCGGCGGGCGCGGACACGATCCAGCCGCGCGACGCGTTCGTCTTCCGGCCCATGCGGCGTGCGCCGCGCCTCCGCCAGGATCAGGCCACCGATGGCAGCGGGCAGGCCGCACCGGCGGGCGGCGCGGCGCAGTGAGTCCATGGGCGAAACCGGTGCCCCTTCCCGCGCGCCGGCGCCTTGTGCATCCGCCATCAGCCGGGCCCCGAAACGGGCGAACTGACGGTAAGATGCCGTGGCGCGCCAAGGCGTCCGGACACCGTGGCCGCCGGTCTGGCCGCGCAAGGCTTCAGCCATGCAATCGGCCGCATGCGCGGCGAACGGCCGTGCCTGGCACAAAGGGTCTGGCCGCGCGATGGCCAGACGCAGGCCAAGATAGGCCGCCCACAGCAGCACCTCCGGGTCCGAACCCGGTGTCGCGGCACGCGCGGCCGCGGCGGCGGCGAGACCGCCATAAAGATCGCATAATTCCAATGCCGCCGCGTGACGCTGTTTCGGATCGCCCGCATGCCGCGCGCGTTCCAATAACCGGCTGTCCCGCGCGCTCGCCGCGTCGGCATCGCCGCCGCGCCGCGTCACGGTCTGGGTCCCCCGAACCCCCATGCCTGCCCCCAAAATCCAGCGCGCCGTGCCACTGGATATCCAATCGCTCAACCCGTTTCATATGTATCGTTATAAAGTCCGGCGTATTGTTAAAAAGCTTTATGCCCCGGTCCGATTGCCGGAGTCACGTGTCTGTCATCGTAGCGCCGGGACACGCGCGGCGGCAAGCGAAAAGACAATTCTCGCCTGGCCGGAGCCGATTTGCCGTATCCCCCCGCCGGGATCGCGCCCGCAGGTGTCCCGTCCGGAGGTTTCCACCGCCGCCAAACCTGCTCTAAGCTTCCATCGGTAAGAAACAGGAGGACGACCCATGATCATCGAGATGCGTACTTACACGCTCCAACCTGGCACGTTGGCCGAGGTCGAAAAGCGCTTCGGCGAGGCTCTGCCCATCCGCGAGAAACATTCCAAACTGGCCGCGTTCTGGCACACCGAAGTTGGGCCGCTGAACCAGATCATCCATGTCTGGGCTTACGACAGTTTCGAACATCGCGCCGACGTGCGCGCCGCCGCGTCGAAGGAGCCGGGCTGGCCGCCGCCGGTCCGCGAATTCGTGACGCATCAGCAAAGCGAGGTCTACCACCCCGCGCCGTTCATGCCGCCCCTGACACCGCGCCAGATCGGCCCGCTGTTCGAAATCCGCCAATACACCCTGACCGCCGGATCCATTCCGGGCTTGCTGGAGCGCTGGTCTGAGAAGATCGAGGGCCGGCAGAAGTTCTCGCCGCTGGTCGCCGGCATGTACACGGAATTCGGCGCCTTGAACAAATGGGTTCACATCTGGGCTTACAAGGACGGCAACGAGCGCGCCAGCGTGCGCGCCGCCGCCGCCGCCACGGGCAATTGGCCCGCGCGCAACCCGCCGGGGGTGGTGGTACACCAGGAAAACAGCCTGGTCGTGCCCGCCGCGTTCTCGCCGATCCGCTGATATTCGGTCGCGGGCCGCGGTTTCCGGCGCGGCCCGCCTTTCTTTCGGGAGACGCGTCATGGCACGGTTGGTCGCTGGTTTCGGCACTTCGCACAGCCCAATGCTGGCGGCTCAGGTGGAAGATTGGGTTGGGGGCGCGTTTGTGGCGCGGGACAAAGCACGGCAATTCGTCGATTTCGACGGCGTGCCCTGCCGTTACGACGATCTGCTGGCGCGCGCGCCGGACGATGCCATGGCGCGGATCGCACCGGATTTGTTACGCCAGCGCCACGGCGAAATCACCGCCGCGATCGCCCGTCTGCGCGGCGACATCGCCCAGGCGGAGCTGGACGCGCTGATCGTCGTTGGCGACGATCAAGAGGAATTGTTCGACCACTCCAATATGCCGGCCATCGGTATTTACTACGGCGAAACGATCCCGAATGCCAGGGCGCATCCGGCCACGGCGCCGTTGGACCGGGCCCGGATGCGGTACCAGGAAGATGGCGCCGACCGGGATTATCCTTGTCACACCGGCCTTGCCCGGCATCTGATCGACGCCTTGCAGCGCGACGCGTTCGACCTGTCCGCGATGGCCCGCACGGCGCCCGGTAAAACCGAGGGGCACGCGATTTCCTTTGTCCACCGGTTTCTGATGGGGAATGTTCCGGTCCCGGTCGTCCCCTTGTTCCTGAACGCCTATTACCCCCCGAACCAGCCCTCTCCCGCCCGTTGTTTCGATCTGGGCGCGGCGTTGGTCCGCGCCATCGCGGGCTTCGCGGCGGATGCGCGGATCGGCGTGCTGGCGTCCGGCGGATTGAGTCATTTCGTGGTCGATGAGGATTTCGATCGCGCTGCCATCGCAGCGCTGCGATCCCGGAACGACGCGTTTTTCCGCACCGCGCCCCTGCATAAATTGCAGTCTGGCAGTTCGGAAATCCGCAATTGGATTTGCCTTGCCGGCGCGATGGGCGGGCTCGATCTCGATTGGGTGTCGTATACGCCGGGCTACCGCACGCCGGCGCTGACCGGCACCGGGTTGTGCTTCGCCGGTTTCCGAAACCGAAACGATTAAGGGGTAAGCAACATGAAAGTTGGCACCGCGCTCAGTATCCTCGCGCAACCCGGCCGCCCCGACGCGGCGCTGTACCACGAGCACATGGCGATGGGCGATCTGGCCGAACCGCTTGGCTTTGATTCGCTGTTCGCGTTGGAGCATCACTTCACCGGTTATTCGATGTCGCCCGCGCCTTTGCAGTTGCTTAGTTATTACGCGGCCAGAACGCATAAGATCACTTTGGGCACCTGCGTCATTGTGCTGCCGTGGCACGATCCCATTCGCGTGGCAGAACAAATTGCGCTGCTGGACATCCTCAGCGGCGGCCGGACATTGATGGGCTTTGGCCGCGGTGCCGCGACGGTGGAGTACGACGGGTTCCGCATACCCATGGGCGAGGCCCGCGGCCGCTTCGTCGAGTCCGCGCAGTTGATCATCAAGGCGCTGACCCACGACGAATTCGAATGGGATGGCGAATTCTTCAAAATCCCCCGCACCTCGATCCGCCCGCGTCCCATTTCCCATCCGGAACGGCGCTTCCACGCCTCCGCCGTCAGTCCCGAGTCCTCCGAAATCATGGCGAAACTGGGCTTTGGCATGTTGATCGTCATGCAGAACGAATGGGCGAGGGCGGCGGAGGACGTACACAAATATCGCGCGATCACGCAAAGCGTGGGCCATACGCCGAAACCGCCGATCGTGCTGACCAATGTCGCCTGCGCCGAAACCCGCGAAGAAGCCCGCGAGTGGGCTTTGGGATACCTTGGCGAAAAATGGGATTCCATCGACAATCACTACCATTTCTCCGATGGTCACTTGTCGGATGTGAAGGGTTATGAATCGTACGGGAAATTGGCCAAGACCTATACGAAAATGAAGGATCCCGGGTTCCGCTCGAAGGCGACGGACTTTTATGTCAGCATCCAGATCGCGGGCAATCCGGACGA
>JAYWAX010000579.1:0-3343 GCA_043782125.1 Acetobacteraceae bacterium
CTTCCCCCTGGGCTTCCCCCTGGGCTTCCCCCGGGGCTTCCCCCTGTGCTCCCCCCTGGGCTTCCCCCTGGCCGGGCATGCGGTCAGCATGGGGCATGCCTTCCGGTGACGCTCCCCTCGATACGATCACACGCGGCCACCTGCTGGCGGGGCGCGTCGCCTACATGCAGCCCGCCAAAGGGTTCCGCGCCGCGATCGATCCGGTGTTGCTCGCCGCCGCGATCCCGGCCCGTCCGGGCGAGCGCGTGCTGGACGGCGGCACGGGCGCGGGCGCGGCGCTGCTGTGCCTCGCTGCGCGTGTCCCGGGCCTTACCGGTCTTGGTGTCGATCGCGATGTTGCGCTGATCCGGCTGGCGCGCGCGAACGCCCTGGCCAACGCGCGGCCCGATTTATGGTTCGCCGCCGGGACCATGGAGACCTGCCCGGTGGGCATGGGCACGATGGACCACGCCTTTGCCAACCCGCCCTATCACCCGGAGAACGGGACAATGTCGCCGGAGACCGCGCGCGACAACGCCAAACGCGCCAGCGCGGGCCTTCTGGGGCGGTGGGCGGCGGCATTGGCCCGGCCGCTGCGGCATCGGGGAACGCTGACCTTTATCGTCGCGCCGTGGCTGTTGGAAGACGCGCTGGGGTCCATGCGCGAGGCCGGCGCGCCGGCGGAAACGATTTTTCCGATCTGGCCGAAAGCGGGGCGGAAAGCGCGTTTTATCTTGCTTCGCGGGCGGAAAAACGGCCGCGCGCCGTTGGCGATCAGGCCCGGGTTGACCCTGCACGCGGACTCCGGCGGATTCCGGGCGGAGGCGGAAACAATCTTACGTGACGGTGCGGCGCTGGCTCTGGACGGCGCCTGAGCCCGGTCAGCCGTCGCCGGCGTTCGGGTGACGCAGATGCCAAAGCCGTTCATGCGCCGCGACCAGGCTTTCCATGTTCCGCCGCCGCGTGCCGTCCGGGGTCAAGGGACGGCGTGTCAGCATCATCTCCAGGATGTGGAGAAGCTGTTCCGCGACCTCGAAATCGCTTTGATCGCAGGCGTGGTGAAACGCGATCAAAATCTTATCGGACAACCGCCTGCTGTACCGCGGCGCGCCGCCGGGGCTGAGTTCGCGACCCGCGTCCGCTTCGCCCTGGCTCATGCCGGTTCCTGCTTTGGTCTGCACGTTCAAAAAAGTTTCGATCGCTGTCGTCGCCATGAGAATCCGCTCCATACCGGGGCCGCGCCGCCATCTTCCCGCGCTTCCCGAGGTTTTGCCGGCCGGGGGCAGGCAAACGCCGGAGAGCATATCGAAGTCATCGAACGCTGCTCCATCATCGACGGTAACACCGTCAACCCGACAGCTTCGTCAGACCCGCGTGATGCCGCCGTCATTTATTAATCCGTACCGCGTTCCAGACCGCCCCTGAGCGAAAAATCTCCGCGCGAGGGACATTCTCTGGCCTGGGACGGCCAACGCGCGGAAACCCTCACGTGAACGCGGCCGCCGAAGACTATTCTATACAGTTAATCGCTCTCCTTCCAAGAGCTATTCTCACAATCCGGGCGTTTTCAAAGAGTGTCTCAATCGGAGGGCATTTATTTGTTTTTGGGGAGTTTCGATCTGGGGCGTTCAGACCTGGGGGGATTCAGACCCATACGGGTCGCGACGAAGAGGCCGGGAGGGCTATCGTACATCATGGCACGGCTGGACCGGGAGCGGCACTGTCCCGGGCTTCAGGACACGTGCCGTGCCGTTCCCGATGGCCCGGTCGAGCCGTGCCACGACGAGGAGGGGACGGATTTCCTCCCACGACACATGGTCCCGACGCGTGTGGGGTTCAGACCCGGGGGGCGTTCAGGCTGGCACGTCCGCACCTTCCAGCCGTGCCTGGGGCGCGCCGAAGGCGTCTTCCCAGGTCCCGGTGGTCGAGGCTTTGCTGTATTCCGTTGCCCGGTTTTCGAAGAAATTGGCGTGTTCCACGGCGTTCAGCATTTCGTCCAGCCACGGCAGCGGGTTGGATTTGACGTGAAACATCGCGTTCAAGCCCAGTTGCACCAGGCGGCGATCGGCGATGTAGCGGATGTATTCCTTGACCTCCCGCGCGGTCAGGCCTTCCGCCGGTCCCTGTTCGAACGCCAGGTCGATGAAAGCGTCCTCGTGTTCGACGATGGTTGCGCAGGTCAGATAGAGTTCGCGTTTCAGGTCCTCGTTCCACAGTTCCGGGTTTTCGTGAACGAAAACGCGGAACAGATGGATGATGGAATCGCAGTGCAGGGATTCGTCGCGCACGGACCAGGACACGATCTGCCCCATGCCCTTCATTTTGCCGAATCTCGGGAAGTTCAGCAGAATCGCGAAGGAGGCGAAGAGTTGCAGGCCTTCGGTGAAGGCGCCGAAGGCGGCCAGCGTGCGGGCGATGTCGAACTTCGAATCGACGTTGAAGCCCTGCATAAAGTCGTATTTATCCTTCATGGCCTTGTATTTCATGAAGGCCTGATACTCGATTTCCGGCATGCCGATGGTGTCGAGCAGATGGCTGTAGGCGGCGATGTGGATGGTTTCGATGTTCGAGAACGCCGAAAGCATCATCAGCACTTCCGTGGGTTTGAAGACCCGCGAATAGTGCTTCATGTAGCAATTGTTCACCTCGACATCCGCCTGGGTGAAGAAGCGGAAAATCTGGGTAAGCAGGTTGCGCTCTGCATCCGTCAGATTGCGGTGCCAGTCCTTCACGTCGTCGGCGAGCGGCACTTCCTCTGGCAACCAATGGACGCGTTGCTGGGTCAGCCAGGCCTCGTAAGCCCAGGGATAGCGGAAGGGCTTGTAGACGGGGTTTTCGGTGAGGAGGTCGAAGCGGACGGGGTGCTCGTCCGGACCGCTGGCTGCGCCATTCAAGGGCCGATGGCCGTTCGAGGGGGGATGGCCGTCCATTCTGGGGTCGCTCCATTGTCGTGCCGGCGCCGGGTCCGGGCCGCTTGTCACCACCGATTGTGGTCCGAACGTATTCCATACGCAAGATGCGGTGTGGCGAGGGGTGTGTTTGATCGACTCGCCGCCGGTGCGGCCGGTGGGTGGGGGATCGTACTGGCGCGCTGGCGGTTTATCCAAGGAATTCGGTGTGGGTGTCCGGGGCGGGAGGGGTGTTCCACGCGGGGCAACCGCCCGAAGCTGGCCGCATGCCGTTCTCCGTCATGGCACGTCCAGATCGCGGGGTTGTGTGCGTCGGCCACGCCTGAAGCTGGCCGCGTGCCTCTCCCCGTCATGGCACTCCCCTGAGCGGGCCATCGGTCGCGGCACAAACAATGTTCGGAGAGAGGATCGCGGCCGGTGTGCGCGAAAACGTTCGCCGTGCCGCGACCGATGGC
>JAYWAX010000580.1:0-9224 GCA_043782125.1 Acetobacteraceae bacterium
CAACGCGGAATCCCCAGTTCGCCGGCGCCATCCATGAACGCGTCGCAGACCGGGTGGAACCAGTCCATATCGGTGACCGGCAAACTGCCGCCGCGGCCATGAATGCGGTCGTCGGCCGCGCCGACGCGGTTCTCGCCGCGCTTGAAATAAGGGAGAATATCGACATAGCCCCAGCCGCGATTGCCGCGTTGCGCCCAGTTGTCGAAATCCGCGCGCTGGCCCCGGTTATAGATCATGCCGTTGATCGAGCTGCCGCCACCCAGCGTACGCCCCTGGGTCGTTGGGATGCGGCGGCCGTTGGTGCCGTCCCCCGGCTCGGTCTGGAATTGCCAGGTGTAGGACGGGTTGAACAGCATCTTGATGAACCCGGCGGGAATATGGATGAACGGGTGCCGGTCGGGCGGGCCGCATTCCAGGACGCAGACGGTGACGCCCGGATCCTCTGTCAAACGGCGGCACAGGACGGAGCCCGCGGCGCCGCTGCCCACGATCACATAATCGAACGTATCTCCGTCTGCACCCGCCACTTGTTCGCTCCGTTGCGCCGTTCCCGGTTTCCATCCTAAACTGCCTTCGGAAATCAGTCCAAGCACGGATCGCCACACCGGAGCCGGTATGGAATACGTTTGCGACGCGCCGAACGATGAAACATGGTTCCGTCTGATGACGGAAGCGGAGGCCGAGGCCGAATCCGCCGAGCTGCGGCACGCGGTGGAGAAGCATTACCGCCGCGAACGCGAGCGCGCGTCGGAGAGCTTCAAACCACTCACCAGCGTCTATTTCGAACAGGATATCGGCAAGGAATCCCATATCAAGAAATCCATGCCGATCTTCCTGACCCTGCGCGATCAGGACGGCGTCGGCCTGGTCACCGCCATGCTGCCGCCCAGAGGGAAATCCGTTGGTGCCTGCATCGTCGTCGGCCCCGGCAACGCCGATCCCTATATCGACCACGCCGCCGCGATCGAGGCCCTGGGCAACCACTTCGGCCTCACGCTGGACCGCGCCCAGTGCTACCCCTACCGCCGTTGAACAGGAGAAGCAGGAAATGGCCAGTAAATTAGACCAATTCGTCGCCGATTGCCGTGCCGCGCTGACCGCCATGCCCGGCACGCCCGGCCGGGAGAAAGTCCGCGACCTTGTCCACCAGGCGCTGAGCGATGCCGATTTCATCGCCACCTATATCCCCGAGGGCACCCCGGAGCGGCATATTCTGTACGAAGACGCCGAACTCGGCTTCACCGTTCTGGCACACGGCTATACCGGCGCCAAAGGCTCCAATCCCCACGATCACGGTCCTTCCTGGGCCGTCTACGGTCAGGCCGCTGGCGAAACGATCATGACCGCCTGGGATTGCCTCGCGCGTCCGACGGAAACCGAGCCCGGGAAAGCGAAATTCAACCATAACTACACGATGAAAACCGGCGACGCGTATCTTTACGACGTCGGTGTGCTGCACTCCCCAGAGCGTAAGGCGGCGACGCGGCTGATGCGGATCGAAGGCATCAACATGGCCAACGTGAAGCGCAGGCCGTACCAAGACGTCACCCGGCAAGCGGCGGAATGATCTGCTTTTCGTCGATGACGTAACTCTTGATTTGCCCGATGAACAACGCGCCGTCGTCCGTCAGAGCCTTCATTTCTGGCGAGGCGCCGGCCCGTTCGGCGGTTTCCATGTCGTCGTACCAAAGTTCGGCGAACCCATCGATCTCAACATCCGTATCCGGGATGTCGGGCCGCGACCGCGTGCCAACGATATGGGACTGAACGTAACGGCGCACACCCGGCACCGCGAGCGCCAGCGGCCCGTGAATGTTCAGCCAATGATCGACGAATTGCGCGTGCGTCAGATGCGATTTTCGTGTTAACAACGCCAGCATTTTGATCATTCGACGGTTCCTTTTTGGTCCGGCCACCAGTCTTCGATAACATTCGACGCGTCAAACACCGGTGGAGGCGTCAGACCCGGTATCTCGCCGAGATCGGCCAGATTTTCGACCGCGGCCTGCGCGGCGCGCGCCATGGCTGGAAGACGGAGCATGTCCGGCACCTCGCGGCGCAAAGACGGACTGTGAACGAACAACAATTCGATTTCGATCCGAGATCTCCGGACCGTTTCCCGCCACCCGGCGCGTGGGTCCTGAGACGGGCTCAATGCCAACTTCGCGAGATGCTCTACGATCGTCGCGATCCGGCTTCGCAGATCACGCCGCTCCTTGCCCGCCAAATCGTCAAGCTCCTCGAACAGATTGTCCCAGTCCAACGCCGCGAGCGCGTCTGGCAGATTGCCCTGTCCCGCCACTGCGTCGCGAAGCCCGCGCATCGCCCGCGCCTGGTCCTGGACCCATTCGCAAAAATCCCGATCGTAGAGGCTGGCCTCCTGGATATCCGCCATCGCGCCGCGTCAGGCTGCCTCCGCCATGGTGGAGCGCTCGCAGGCCACCGTCGTGCGATGCATGTCGCGCACTTCCGCGTCCGGAAACGGCCGCGCCCGGTGCATCGTCGCGCGGTTGTCCCAGATCACGAGGTCGTGCTGTTGCCACGTGTGCGAATATACGAATTTCCGCTGTGTCGCGTGTTCCGTCAGATCGCGCAGGAACTGCCGCGCTTCCGGCACCGGCCAACCCAGAATACCCCCCGCATGCGACGCCAGAAACAGAGATTTCCGGCCGGTCGAGGGGTGACGTCTCACCAAACGTTGTTGGACCGGCTTGAAACGCGCCTTGTCCTCTTCGGTGAAGCCCGTGAATCCCAGCACACCGCGCGAGTATAACTGGCTATGCTCGCAAATCAGATTTTCGCATTCGGCCTTGAGTTCGCTGTCCAGCGCGTCGTAAGCCGCCCGCATGTCGGCGAATTCGGTATTCCCGCCCGCCGAGGGAACGATCCGGGCCGACAACAAAGAAAACTTCGCCGGCACTTCCTTGAACGAACTGTCGGAGTGCCAGAGACGATTGCCCAGACTGAACAACCGCCGCCGCGAATCCCTTGCCAGCACCTGGTTGTTCATGTCGAGGTTCGAAATATCGTTGACCAGCGGCGAGCCCAGACGTCGCGCCTGGTGGAAATTCAGGTCGCCGGTCGCTTCTTCCAGACTTCCAAAATTCCGGCTGAACGCCAGTTGGGATTCATCGTCGAAACGCTGGCCGTGAAAGACCAGCACCCCGTAGTGGTCCATCCCCGCCTCGATCGCTCGCGCCTGCTCCGGCGTCAACGGTTGCGTAATGTCGATGCCGGAAACCTCGCCCGCGAAGAACGGGCGGGCCAAAGCATCGATCGGGGCGATGGACAGGCTCATCAGGCCACCAGTTCTGGCATATCGAAGGCTTTGGCGAAGCGCTTCGCGGGTTCCAGCGGGTCGCCGTATTTACGGTGCATGGCGGTGTGATACGCGGCGGCCAGCAGCAGCCGGTCGCGGCCCGGCAACTGGTTGGTGCCGTAATCCATCAGCATGCACTGCGCGATTTCCTGGTTGTGCGGATCGTTGCCCAATTTCGCGGCGGCGAGCGCGATTCGCGCCACCAACGGCCCGCGATCGGCGAAACAATCGCAATACGCCTGCGTCCAACCCACGCTGTCCGGTCCATTCAGCGAACAAATCGCGGTGTCCACCCGATCCAGAATTTGCGCCTGCGACAGCCCGCCCACTGCCGGAGTCTTATAAGCTTCGGGATGCACGTCGTTGAGCCCGGCCATATTGGACGCGACCCGGCTGAGGAAGCTCGCAGCGACATACAGCAGGCGTAGACGCCGCGGATGATCGAAATTGTCCCAGAACCATGCCAGCGTGTTGTGATACTCGTAGCAGTGATGCGGCATGTTGAAGTTTTCGGGGACATGCGTTTCCAGCACGACCTGCCCGATCGCCAGTTGCAGTGCGTCCAGAATGCGCCGCGGATTCTTGCCCGCCTTCAGAAGTTTCGTCACTTCTTCCAGCGACGTCATTTCATCCTTGCGCAACACCGTTTCCAGCAGATGCGCCGCCTCTTCCACGGTGACCGGCCCGGTCTGGCGCAGCACCGCCAATTCCGCCTCGCTGACGCCACCATAGGGGACTGCGTGAAGCGACTCGCCCTCGATGTTCATTTTGACGAAGTTGCAGGCGAGTTCGTAGGTCGAATACCAGCGCGGCCCGACGGCGATATCCAGCGCGCCGGCATAAACCACGTTGTGGGCGTTTTCCCAGCCCAGAAGGTTGCCGATTTCGACGGTGGACCGCGCGCGATACGCCTTGTGCCCGGTCGTATAGGATCGGTTATGCAAAATCCGGTCCTGCACATCCATCAGCCCGGCGAAGCACATTTCCGCCAGAACCGATTTCCGTTCCGCGGTGTTTTCCATCAGGCCGAGGAACACCTTATAGGCGTCGACGACATTGCCCCGGTGGACCTGCGTCATCCAATGGTTCAGGCGTTCCTTCAACGGCCCTTCGAGTTTCGAGGCTTCCTGGTCTTCCCAGTAAACAACAGGCGCGGGCGGCGCGGTCACCTCGCCAAGGTTGCCCCGATGGCGGGTGTAATGCCCAGGGGCCTTGTTGATTTTCTGGTTCCAGATATCGAGGCCGGTGGGGATATACCAAATGGTCTGCGCCATCGGCAGCATCGCGAATTTTTCCGGGACCATCTTGTTCAGATTGATCGTGGCGCGCGCGCTGAGCAGGCAGTGATCGTTGTTCACGAAATTGGGGTAGCCGTCGTCGATCCGCTCGTGGTACGGGACGTGGGTAAAGGGCGCATGGATGCGCACGCCCTCGGAGACGATTTCCGCCAGAGGACGGCCCGCGCGGATCAGGTCGTAATAGGCCTCGCTTGCGCCCGCCTGATCGCGCATCAGGCAGCGGTCTTCCAACCGGTCGTAAATCGCCTTGGCCGGGCCAAGATCGCGGCCAAGATCGCTCTGATTGTCCATTGTCAGTTCCTCCGGAACAGCTTTTCTGGCGGGAAGCTTACGCTTGACAGGGCGCGCCCGACAACCATGGATGCGCGCCAAGGGGCGGAGGCGAACCATGGCGGACAAAACCGGTTGGACGATTGGCACGGTAGCGGGCACGGGGGAGCCGGGACTCGCGAACGACGGCGGCCCAGCGACGGCGGCGCTGTTGAACAATCCGTTCGATCTGGCATTCGATGCTGACAAAAACCTGATTTTTTCCGATACGTTCAATCATCGTATTTGTAAGATCGATGCAAAATCCGGTACGATCGTTACGATCGCGGGCACCGGCGCGCGTGGTTTCGACGGCGACGGCGGCGCAGCGAAGGGGGCGAAGCTGAACGAACCGTATGGCGTCGTCGTGGACCTGGCAAAAAATATTTACACCGCCGACCGGCTGAACGGGCGCGTGCGTAAGATCGCGGCCGATGGAACGATTTCAACCTTGGCGGGCGATGGCTCCGGCAAATCCAGCGGCGATGGCGGACCGGCCGCCGCCGCCGGACTGGTGGAGCCGAACGGCCTGGCTCTGGACAGCACCCATTCGCGCCTGTTCATCGCGGACGTGGCCGGTCACCGCGTCCGCGCCGTCGATCTGCGGACCGGGATCATTTCCACCTTCGCGGGCACCGGCGAGGGCAAACACGACGGCGACGGCGGACCCGCGGAGAATGCTGGCGTCTTCGGTGCCCGCGCGGTGGCGCTGGCGCCCGATGGATCGCTCTACGTGATGGAACGCCAGGGCAGTTGCATCCGCCAAATCCGCGACGGGATCATCCACACTGTCGCTGGAACGGGTGAGCGCGGGTACGCGGGCGACGGCGGGGACGCGAAACTGGCGGTCTTCGCCGCGCCCAAGGAAATGGCCGTTGCCCCAAATGGCGACATCTTCATTGTCGATACTGAAAATCACGCGATCCGGATGATCGAAGCCGCCACCTGGATCGTCCGAACCATCGCCGGCAACGGCACCTCTGGGCCTGGCATCGACGGCGCGCAAGGGGGCCAGTCCTGCCTCGCGCGGCCGCACGGCGCGACTATCGGCCCGGACGGCAAGGTTTACGTTGGCGACAGCGAAAATCACCGCGTTCGCGTTTTAACCCGGGCGATCTGAGCCGCATGCCAAAATTCGATGTTCGCGGCTTGATCGTTCCGATCCTGTTGCTGGTCGTGGGCGCCCTGGTGCTGTACCCGATCGCCTTTCTCATTACTTCTTCCCTGAACGTCGGCGATCCGCAACTGTTTCCACCGGAGGAATGGGGCACCGGCAATTATATCCAATTGTTCGAACAACCGCGGATCATCGGTAATACGCTGCTGGTCGCCTCCGTCGCCACAGTCTTGGCGGTGGTCTTCGGCTTCATCCAGGCATGGATTCTGACCCGAACCGAAATTCCGGGCCGCGCCCGTCTGGAACGGCTGATGGAACTGCCCTATTATATGACACCGTTGATCGGCGCCCTCGCCTGGGGGGTCCTGCTGGGGCCGAAAACCGGACTGGGCAATCAGGCATGGCGTTCCCTCGGTTTCTCCAGCGATTTTTTCAACATTTATTCTCCCCAGGGCATTGCCTGGGTCATGGCGCTGTTCGAAGGCACCGTCGCGTTCGTGATGATCTCTGCCTCGATGAAATCCATGGACCCCTCGTTGGAAGAAAGCTCTCGCGTTCTGGGCGCCAGCAAATTCCGCACGACCATGCGCATCACGCTGCCCATGGTCGCCCCCGGCGTGCTCAGTGCCACCATCTTTGTCTTCGCCGAAATGCTGGGATCCTTCGCCGCCGCCTTTGTACTGGGCATCCCCGGACGGTTTTATGTCGTGACAACCGCGATCTGGGAATCGGCCCTGTCATACCCGCCGGATTACGGCCACGCCGCCGCCATGGGTCTGTCCCTGTTCGGCGCCATGCTCGTCACCCTCGGCCTTGCCCGCGTCATCATGCGCCACGGCAGTTATGCGACCATTACCGGCAAAGGATTCCGTCCCCGCCCGATGGATGTCGGCGCCGCGCGCTACCCGCTGATGGGCATCGCCTGGGGCTATATCGCCGTGGCGGTGGTCCTGCCGCTGGCCGCGCTGACACTGACATCGTTTCAGAAATTCGCCACCGTGATCGTGCCGCAAATGCAGTTCACGCTGGCGAATTACGAGACCGCGTTCAGTATGGGATCGCTCGGTCCGGCATTTCTGAACAGCATGATTTTAGGCGTTTCCGTTTCCACTCTGGGCGTGCCGGTCATCGGCGTCCTGGCCTGGATCATTTATCGTTCCACCATGCCTGGGCGAGTGCTGATGGAATATGTCGTGATGATCCCGCAGGCGGTCCCCCGGCTGGTCTTCGGCCTTGGCCTGCTATGGGCCTGGATCAATATTCCGATCCCAATTTACGGCACACTCTGGCTTCTGGGCATTGCCTACTTCACGGTGTTTCTGCCCCTCGGTTTGCGCACGATCGCCGGAGTCGTTCTGCAGGTGGACAAAAGCCTGGAAGAATGCGCCCGGGTCTGCGGCGCCTCCTGGACCTACCAGATGCGGACGGTTACGCTGCCTTTGCTGAAACCGGGACTTGTTGCGGCCTGGCTGCTTATATTTATCGCCTCGGTTCGCGAACTTGGAGTTTCCGTCTTCCTGATGGGACCGCATTCCAAAGTGATCGCCCCGTCGATCGTTAACTCCTGGCTGACCGCCAGCTCGGAACTCTCCGCCGCCATGGCCCTGCTGCAAACCGCGATGGTCTTTATCGCGGTCGCGATCATGTTCCGCGTGGCGCGCCACGTCACAGGAAACCAACAATGACCGCCACGCCCCGTATCGAAGTTTCCGAACTTGTCGTCCGTTACGGCGACACCACCGCCGTCGATGGCGTCAGCTTCGCCATCGCGCCGGGCGAACTGGTGACGCTGCTCGGCCCCTCCGGCTGCGGCAAAACCACATCGTTGCGCGCCATCGCCGGACTGGAAAACCCATACAGCGGCACCATCCGGCTGAACGGCGAAACCGTCTGGGCCGGCGGGCGAGGCCCGAAAATCCCGTCGGAAAAACGCGGGGTCTCGATGGTATTTCAGTCCTATGCCATCTGGCCGCACATGACGGTGTTCGAAAATGTCGCCTATGGATTGCGCGTGCGAAAAGTCCCCGCAGCGGATATCGCGCGCAATGTCGCACGCGTGCTCGACATGGTGCAAATGACGCAATACGCAGATCGCCCCTCGTCCAACCTGTCCGGCGGCCAGCAACAACGCGTCGCCGTCGCCCGCGCCATCGCGTTTTCGCCGACCGTCGTGCTGTTCGACGAACCCTTGTCCAATCTCGACGCCCGCCTGCGCGCGGAAATGCGTGTCGAACTGCGCGAACTGCAACGCCGCCTCGATATCACCTCGCTCTACGTCACGCACGACCAGGAAGAGGCTTTGGCCATTTCCGATCGCGTCATTGTTATGAACGGCGGTAAGATCGAGCAACTCGGCTCGCCCGAAGATATTTTCAATCGGCCGGTCAGCCGGTTCGTGGCGGATTTCGTCGGCTCCGCGAACCTGGTCGAGGGCGCGATAAAAGGGACCACGACCAGCGGTGAAATGGTGTTCGAAACCAAGGCCGGCACACAAATCAGGGCCGCCGCGGGCAAGCGCGACAGCCGCCTGCTCGCGCTACGCTCGTCCTATATTCATTTTGGCGGAAACGAGGCCAACACCATCCCCGGCACAATCCATCGCCGCATGTTCCACGGCGATTTCATTCAATACGTGGTGGACTGGCCGGACGGGCAATTGATCGTGCGCCGGCCGCCGACGGAGATGCTGGAGGAAGGCAGCGCCGTCACCGTGTCCTTCGCGGCGCAGTATTGCGTGCTGCTTTAGATCGTAATTCACGCATTTCGATCGCGCCTTAAACCACGCGCCGCATGATCGCCACGGCCTCCTCCACCATCGCCGCCGTCACATCCAGATGCAGACAGGCCCGCGCGCGCCAGGTGCCGGACACGGACACCATCGCCCCGGCCTGACGCAGTTTTCCGGCGAAGTCCGCCGCTGTCATGCCCGTGCCCTTTGTATCGAAAAACACCAGATTGGTTTCAGGCGTTTCCACCGTAATGCCAGGGATCTGCGCCATCCCCCGTGCCAGCGCCGCCGCGTTCGCGTGGTCCCGCGCCAACAAGTCGATGTGATGATCCAGCGCATACGTGCAAGCCGCCGCGTTCATCCCGCCCTGACGCATCGACCCGCCCAGACGTTGCTTCCAACGCCACGCCTCGCCAATGAAATCCGCCGTGCCCGCCAGCACCGCCCCCAACG
>JAYWAX010000581.1:0-3334 GCA_043782125.1 Acetobacteraceae bacterium
ATACAACGCGTGGGTGGTCCGCCTACGCGGACCATGACACGAATGGTTGGCAACCGCGGATCGTTATTTCCGGCCGCGGGTGCAAGGCCTCTGCGTGAACGCACAACTTTGGTTCGCACCCCGCGCTGACCGCGGGTTTGGGCGGCGGCGTCCGCCATGCTAACCGGTGGATGCAACGACGCGAAGTGGAACAGGACATGAGCCAGACAGCACAGGTTGGCGGTGGCGTGACCGTGCGGACCACGCGTTTCGGCGCGCATGGGCATACGGTGACGGTGGCGATCGACAACCAGACGCGGCTGAACGCGGTGTCCGGCGCCATCGCGGCGGCATTCATCGGCGCGGTGCAGAAGGCGGGACTCGATCCGGACCTGCGCTGCCTGATCGTGACCGGCGAAGGGCAGCGCTCTTTCATGGGCGGTGCCAATTTGTTGGAGCTGGAGGGCCTGACGCCGGAATCGGCCCGCGCGTTCCTCACCCAAATTCATACGATGTGCCAGGTGCTGCGCGACCTGCCCGTTCCGACAATCGCCCGCGTCAACGGTTTTTGTCTGGGTGCCGGTCTGGAAATCATGGCTGCCTGCGACATGCATATCGCCAGCGATAATGCGGTGTTCGGGATGCCCGAGGTTAAGGTCGGCCTGCCGTCGGTGGTCGAAGCCGCGTTGCTGCCGCAGTTGATCGGCTGGGGCCGGACCAAGGTGCTGGTGTATACGGGCGAGAATATCGACTCCGCCACTGCGCTGAACTGGGGACTTGTGGAACGCGTCGTGCCGGCGGCGGAGTTGGACGCGACGTTGAACCAATGGGTCGCGGCCATCGTCGAATCCGGCCCGCGCGCGATTCGATTGCAAAAAGAACTGATCCGCGAGTGGGAAGCCATGCCGGTGAGCGATGCCATCCAGGCCGGTATCCGATCGATTGTCCGGGCTTACGAGACGGACGAACCGGCGCGCCTGGTCGCGGCGGCACGGGAACGGCTGCGTACGCGCAAGCGGTAAAGACTTCTTGGCGCGGCCGCATCCCATCGGCCTCGGGGTTCGATGGGATAAGAGAAACGAGATTTACCGGGACGGCGTGATGGCTGTGCCGGGCGCGAAGCGCGGCGCAGTCCGCCGGAATCCGTGAAGCGGGCGACACAACCCGGCAGCCGGTCCCGCCACCCTTGACCTCGCCCCCGCCCCATGGCCCATGGACACCAAGCCGCCAACAGGAAATCGCCCATGGTCCCGACGCCCTTTACCCTGAAAATCCCCGACACCGCGCTCGCGGATCTGAAAGCGCGCCTCGCCCTCACCCGCTTCCCCGACTCCGCCCCCGGCGAACCCTGGGCTTTTGGCACCAGTGTGGCATACGCCAAAGACCTTGTCGCATACTGGAAAGACGATTTCGACTGGCGCGCCCAGGAAGCGGCGCTGAATGCGTTTCCGCAGTTCGTGAGCCAGACAACGGATGTCGATCTGCATTATCTTCACGTTCCCGGCGTCGGGCCCAACCCGTACCCGTTGCTGCTGCTGCATGGCTGGCCCGGATCGGTTTACGAGTTCCTCGATATCATTCCCCGCCTGACCGACCCGGCCCGCTTTGGCGGCGATCCGAAAGACGCGTTCACGGTCGTCGCGCCGTCTTTGCCGGGCTATGGCCTGTCCTTCAAGCCGGGGCAGAAACGGTTTTCCCTCCCGGAGATCGCTGCCACCACCCACGAGTTGATGGTCGAAACTCTGGGCTATAAGAAATTCGCCGTTCAGGGCGGCGACTGGGGCGCGGGCACGGCGTCGATGATTGGCAGCACCTTTCCGGATTCCGTTTGCGGCATCCATATCAACCTGCTGTTCGTTCCGCGCGACCGCCCCGACGGCGCCCAGACGCCGGAATCGAAACAATATGGCGAGGACCTGGCGCACTGGCTGAAGGAAGAAACCGGTTATCAGCAAATACAGGGCACCAAACCGCAAACTTTATCTTTTGCCCTGACCGATTCCCCCGCCGGCCTCGCTGCCTGGATCGTCGAAAAATTCCGTTCCTGGTCCGATTGCGACGGCGTGCCGGAAAACGCCATCTCCCGCGATCGCATGCTGGGGAATATCTCCCTTTATTGGTTTACCGGCGCCATCGGCTCGTCGTTCTGGCCGTATTATGCGCGCTTGCACGACGTTTGGCCGATCTCCCCCGCGAACCCGGTCACAGTCCCCACCGGATATGCCGCGTTTCCGAAAGAGATCGTCCGTCCGCCGCGCGCGATCGCGGCGAAAACCTATACCAACATTCAGCGTTGGACGGAGATGACAAAAGGCGGGCACTTCGCGGCGATGGAGCAACCGGTCGCGCTCGCCGCGGAAATTCAGGCGTTCTTCCGGCCGCTTCGTTAGAGCACGATCGCTTTAATTTGAAGCGATCGTGCTCTAACGCATTTGTTTGAGAGAGCGATTCATGTTTGAGGTTGAAGTCAACCTCAAACGACCGCGCTCTAAACCGCGATTGCCTCGGTTTGAAACGATCGCGCTCTGACGTATACGTTTTGGTAAGCGGTTGAACTCGGCCGCGGGCGATCGTGCCCCGGCATTTATTTCGTCCGGCGACGGCCCACCCTTCCACACGCGTGGGGGGCGGGCCGGTGCCGGGCAACCCTGAAAGGATTCGAATATGGCTCACGACGGCTTGCGCTTCGGCGTCTTCCTGGCGCCCTTCCACCGCGTCGGCGACAACCCAACCCTCGCGCTGCACCGCGACCTCGAACTGGTCCAGTGGCTGGACCACCTTGGCTACGATGAGGCCTGGATCGGCGAACATCATTCCGCCGGCTGGGAAACCATTGCCTCGCCGGAAATCTTCATGGGGGTCGCCGCCGACCGCACCAAAACCATCATGCTGGGCTCGGGCGTCACCAGCCTGCCGTATCACCACCCGCTGATGGTGGCGCAACGCTTCGTGCAACTGGACCATATGACCCGTGGCCGCGCGATGCTTGGCGTTGGGCCCGGCGCGCTGCAATCCGACGCGTATATGATGGGCATCCCGCCGGAAACGCAGCGCCGCCGTATGGACGAATCTCTGGGCGCAATCATGGCGTTGCTGGAAGGCAAAGACCCGGTCACCCTGAAAACCGACTGGTTCGAGCTGAAAGAAGCGCGCCTGCACCTGAAACCCTGGACCAAGGGCGGGTTCCCGATCGCCGTCGCGTCCGTCACCACCCCCGCAGGCTGGATGTCGGCGGGCAAGCATGGCGTTGGCGTCCTGTCGATCGGCGCGGGCGTTCCCGGCGGCCCCGCGAAACTCGCCGATAGTTGGGCCATGGCGGAAGCCGAGGCGGCGAAACACGGCAAGACCATGAACC
>JAYWAX010000582.1:0-9158 GCA_043782125.1 Acetobacteraceae bacterium
AAACCACCGCGCCCGACGCCACGGCGAGCTGACACGCCAAATGCCCGACGCCGCCCGAGGCACCATCGATGAGAACTTTCTTGCCAAGCAACATTCCGCCCTGGCGCAGCGCGTGCAGCGCCGTGAGCCCCGCCACCGGCAAGGACGCCGCCTGCGCGTCGGTCACTTCGTCCGGCAACGCGGCCACGGCATCCGCAGGGACCCGGATTGTTTCGGCCCATGCGCCGGACGGCAGAATACCGGCGACTCGCGTGCCAATGGCGGGACCGCCGCCATCCGGCGCCACCGCTTCCACGACCCCCGCAAAATCCCATCCTGGGCGCCACCCGGCCTCGGCGGACCGGACCGCGCGATTGGTCTCGCCGCGGTTCAACGATATCGCACGGACGCGGACCGTGACTTCGTCGCGGTAAGCGGGCGCGAGCGGCACGGTGGCGATGACCAGGCGTTCGTTACTGGTATGATCGACGACGATGGCGCGGGTTTGGGTCATGCCGGATTTCCTGAATTGCGGAGTTGTTCGGCCGCCATCGCGGTGCGGCCAAGTAACATCAGTGCGAGATCGTCCTGGGGCGGTTGAAACAGGCCGCCGCGGGCATCGCGAAAATAACGTTCCAGCGGCAGAGATTTGGTCATGCTGAAGCCGCCCGCCACCCGCAGCGCCGTGTCGGTCACGGAACAAGCAGCGTTACTGCACAGATACTTCACCGCGGCGACGGCGGACGCGATCTCGTCCGCCGCCAGTTCCCCGGCGCGAGCGGCGCAGGCGAGGCCGTGCAGCGCCGCGCGGGCGCCGCGCAACGCGACATCCATCTGGCCGATCCATTGTTGGATATGCGCCTGCGTCGCGATCGGCTTGCCCAATGCGGCGGGCACCCGATTGTTGGCATAATGCGCCGCCGCGTCGCAGGCGGCCTGGCCGATGCCCAAAGCGACCGCCGACAGCACAAGGTTCCAGGTGCTCCCCCCTTGCGCGCGCCGTGGGGCGCCAATGACGACGCGTTCGACGATGCGCGCGTCCGGCACGAAGACCCGGTCGTAAACGACGTCGTCGTTGCCGCAGCCGCGCAAACCCAGCGAACCGTCCCAGGTTGTTTCGATAGAGAGCCCGGGCGTGCCGCGTTCGGCGATCGCGCCCACCAGTTCCCCTTCCGGCGCATTTTCACTGGGCGGCAGCACGACCGCAGTCAGGAAAAAGCGCAGCACCGGCGCCCCCGTAATGAAAATCTTCCGCCCCGTGATCAGCCATCCGCCGGGCGCGCGTTCCGCTTTCGCCGCAGGCAGGCCGCCCCGGGAGATGGAGCCGAGATCGGCCTCTGTCACGCAATTGTTGATCGCGGCGCCCTCGCGCGCCAGGGTCGCGCAAATGTCGCGCAAGACCGGTTCGGGCCAGGCGTTGGCCTCGATCACGCGGCCCATCAGCGCCTGGTTCATGGCGCAGACCAGCGCCGTGGACGCATCGCCGCGCGCCAGGATTTCCTGTGCCAGAATCATGTCGAACAGATCGGCGCCCGCCCCGCCAAGATGTTCGGGCAACGCGAGCCGGAGGTAGCCGGATGTGTGCAAATCGTCATAATTTTCGATGGGAAAGCGCGAGGCACGATCGTTTGCCTGAACCCGCGCGTCGAAGGTTTCGGCGAGGCTGGCGGCCAGGGTCATCAGGCGGGATTGCCTTGCGGTGGGGCGCCGCAGACCCGGCATGTGGTCGAAACGGGACATCGGTTACGCCGTCTCCGTCCATTCGCGCCACAGCAGGATCAGAACGGCCATGATCGCGGGTCCCAGAAACAGACCAAGCAGGCCCCAGGTGGTGACGCCGCCGAGAATGCCGAACAGCACCCAGATAAAGGGGAGTTTGGTGGCGTTGCCGATCAGTACCGGGCGGAAGAAATGATCGGCGATGAAAGACACAACCATTCCCGCCACCACGATCGCGATGGCGCCGCCGTTCGAACCATTGCCCGCAGCCAACAGTGCCGCCAGGCCAAAGGCCAGAGGCGCGCCGAACGGGATCATCGCGCCGATCGCGGTGGCGACACCCAACAAGGCGGGATGGGGAACGCCAACCAGCAAATAAACGATGTAGAGCAACACGCCCTCGGCCAGGCCGACCAGGACGAGGCCATCGACGGTGCCGTGGATGGAGGCGACGATCTGTTTGCCGACACGCTCGCCCAGAGGTCCGAAGGCGCGGTTGGAGGCGTGGCGCAGTTGCTCGGCCACGGCGTCCCCGTCTTTCAACAAAAAGAACACCGTCATCAGGCAGAAGCCGAAAATAATGACGCGGTGCAGGATCGCGGCGCCGACCAGGCGGCCCGCCAGCATGTTTTCGGGGCTTTTGGCGCGCGCCAGAAGCTCGGCGGCGGCATCCGGGTCGGACAGGTTGTCGCGCCACCACTGCGCGGCTTGCTCGCCGATCATGGGCAGGTGGGCGATGGCGTCGGGCACCGGCAGGCCGCCGTGGCGGGCGGTTTCGATCCAGGCCACGACGGCGCGCGCCTCTTTGCCCGCCTGGATGCCCGCGAGCACGACGGGCAGCACGAACACCAGCGCAATGCCCAGGGTAAACAGGCCGGGCAGCAGCAGGTTGTGCCGGCCGGGTGGCCAGACGCGGCGCGCGCGTTGATAGCCAGGCCAGATCGCGACGGTCAGGATCGCAGCCCAGATCAGGGCGGGCAGGAATTCATGCAGGGTCCAGATGCCAAGCCCCAGCAGGACGATGGCGAGGACGGCCCAGGAAACGCGGTGGGCGCGGGCGGGATCGGAGGAGGTCATGGCGGGAAGTGGACACGACGGCGCCGCGAGCGACAAGTGGGGCTGTTCGCTTTTTGGGGTCTTGTCATGTTCACGCTCAATCCGCCGCCACCTCTTATGTTTGGGTGTTTATGCGCCTGACTTACGCCAATGAACACGCGAGCTCGCTGGAACGTCGTCGTCTCCCAGGACCACGACGCCACCTTACGCGAATTCCTCGCCAGCCGGGGACGCGGACGCAAGGGCGAACTGTCGCGGTTCGTGGAAGACGCCGTGCGCGCCCGTATCTTTGAGGCCGAAGCCGCCCAGGCGAAAGCGGAAAACCGCGATGTGCCGCAAGATGTTATCGAAGCCGCCATCGACGAAGCATTGGAGTGGGCCAGGCGCGGCTGATGCGCGCTGTGCTGGACACCGATATTTTGTTCAGCGCCCTCATGTCGGAACACGGACCGCCGCACACGATCTATCGGGCCTGGATCGCCGGCGTGTTCCATCTGGCAACCTGCTCTATCCAACTGGACGAACTCCGCCGGGCCAGCCGTTACCCCAAATTCCGGCACTATTTAAAACCTCAACGCGTCGGACTTATGGTCAATCGGTTGAAAGCGGCCATCGTCGTGGACGATTTGTCCGATGAGTACGAAGCCGCCGATCCCCATGTTTCCTGGTTGCTTGCTTTGGCGGTGGCGGCAAAAGCCGATTACCTCGTCACCGGCGACAGGCGGGCCGGACTTCTGTCCCGCGGCCGGATTGGCACGGCGCGCATCCTCACCGCCGCCGCTCTCGTCCGAACCGCCTTACCGTAACGCTCCCCGCTTGAACGCGCCCCGCGCCCATGGCACCACTCGCGCCATGTCCGCACTCCCCCTCAAAGGCCTGCTCGTCGTCTCGCTCGAACAGGCCGTCGCCGCCCCGTATTGTTCCTCCCGCCTCGCCGATGCCGGCGCGCGGGTGATCAAGATCGAACGCCCCGAAGGCGACTTCGCCCGCGGCTACGACACGGCCGCGAAAGGCCTGTCCAGCTATTTCGTATGGCTTAACCGAGGCAAAGAAAGCCTCGTCGCCGACATAAAGCAGCCCCAGGACGCGGCGATGCTGCACAACATCCTGTCGAAAGCCGACGTGTTCATCCAAAATCTTGCCCCGGGCGCCGCCGCGCGGGCCGGGTTCGGGTCGAAGGAACTGCGCGAAAAATACCCGCGTTTGATCGCCGTCGATATCTCGGGCTATGGCGAGGATGGCGACTACGCCACCATGAAAGCCTACGACCTGTTGGTGCAGGCGGAATCCGGCCTCGCCATGATCACCGGCCATCCCGCCGGTCCGGGCCGTGTCGGCGTGTCCGCCTGTGACATTGCCTGCGGGATGGCCGCACATGCAGGCGTGTTGGAGGCATTGATCGCCAGAGGCATTTCCGGCAAGGGCGATACGTTGAAAGTCTCGCTTTTCGATGGAATGGCGGACTGGATGAACGTCCCCCTCCTCTATTACGAGGGCACCGGCCAGGCCCCCGCCCGGCTTGGCCTGGCACATCCCTCCATCTGCCCGTACGGCGCGTTCGAAACGAACGATGGTGCGCTGGTGTTGATCTCGATCCAGAATGAACGCGAATGGGTCGATTTTTGTGCGAAATTTCTGGACGAGGCGGACCTGCCGAAAAAACCCGGTTTCGAAACAAACGTGATCCGCGTCGCCAATCGCGCCGCCGTGGATGCCCATGTCGGCGCCACCTTCGCCAAATACTCCAGAGACGAAGCGGCGGCGAAACTCCGGGCATCGAACACGGCTTACGGCTTCGTCAACGACGTCGCCGCGTTTTCCCAGCATCCCGCTTTGCGCCGCCAGACCGTGCAAACGCCGGGTGGTCCGGTCGCGATCGCCGCCCCGCCGGTCATCCGCGATGCCCCGCGCGAACTTGGCCCGGTTCCCGCAATCGGGGCGCACTCCCTCGCCATCCGGGCGGAATTCGGCGGCTGAACCGTCAGGTTCCGCACCGGGAAACCGCGTCCGGTCCAACCCCGCGCCGCGGCGGGCCTCATGCCTCCCGGCGCAACCCGGCTTACAGGTGCAGAGACTTCGCTTTCACTCTATGCCGCTGGCCTGTACATTGCGCGGTCCAAAGTCCCGGCGTATCAAACGGGGGCAAAACCAGATAAGGAAACCGAACATGGCACTGCCACCCGTCCCGTCATGGGTCGACGAGTTCAAAGCCTTCATCATGAAGGGCAACGTTCTCGATCTCGCCGTGGGCGTGATTATCGGGGCGGCGTTCGGGGGCATCGTGAACAGCCTCGTGAAGGACGTGATCAATCCGATCATCGGCCTGTTTTTGGGCGGAGTCGATTTCTCCAACGTGTTCATTCCGCTGAATGGTAAAAGCTATGCCACGCTGGAACTGGCGAAAGCGGCGGGCGCGGCGACGGTGAACATCGGGTTGTTCATCAACGCGATCATTCAGTTCCTGATCATGGCGTTCGTGATTTTCTGGGTGGTGAAGACGATTTCCAAACTGCAACGGCCGAAGCCCGGCGCACCGCCCGCGCCAACGCCCGCGACCGAGGTCCTGCTGACCGAAATCCGCGATCTTCTGAAGAAGTAACGTCATCCGGGCCGGCGGAACCACACGCCGGCCCGGATCGCGATGGCCAGCATCGTGCCATAGACGAACAACGCAAAGCCCAGTACCGCAAAGACCGCGCGCAGATCGTGGGTCGCGAACCAGGCCCCCCAACCGCCGCCGACGGCCAGGACCATGCGGACGAAGCCCGCCAGCAATGGCCATCCCAAACGGCCCGCGCCCTGGGACGCGAAGTAAAGCGACAATCCCAGCCCAAAGAACCCATAAAACGGCCCGGCGTAACGCAAATACGTCACACCGGCCGCGAGCATCTTCGGGTCGTCGCCGAACAAACCCAGCCACGCCGAGGGAAAGATGGCGGCGGCAAGGCCGATCGTTTCGCACAGACAAAAGGCCACCGCGCCGCCGGTCAGCGCGATGCGCAGGGCCCGCTCCGGCTGGCCCGCGCCGATATTGGTGCCGACCAGGGCCACCATCGGCGCGCCAAGCCCGAAGGCCAGCGGCACCAGCAAGAACTCCAACCGCGCCCCGGTGCCGTAACCCGCGACCGCGTCCGGTCCCGCGCCAAGGCCCACAAGGCCGGTCAGCAGCGCCACGGTCAGCGACGTCTGCACCGTGCTGACCGAGGCCACGGCGCCGACCTTCAAAATGTCCACGAACAACGCCCGGCGCGGCCGCAGGGCGCCGAACCGCACCATCGCCCGCCCGGTCAGAAGATACCAGGCGAGGACCAGCACGGTGCCGCCCGTCGTGATCAGCACCGCGATTCCCGCGCCGGCGATCCCCATGGCCGGGACAAAGCCCAGACCGAAGATCAGAATGGGCGACAGCGGGATCAACACCGCGACCCCCGCACAGACGGCCAGGGCCGGGACCAGCATGTTGCCGGTGCCGCGGATGACACTGGCCAGGCCGTTCATCGTCCAAACCAGCGGCGCCGCCAGGAAGACGACATTGGAATACAACAACGCCGACTCCAACGACCCCGCCTGCCCGCCAAGGGCGCTGTACAGCGGGCGTCCGAACGCCAGCACCAGGCAGCCGAAAAACAAGCCCAAAGTGAGGGTGATGATAAGCGCGTGCCAGACCAAAGCGTCGGCGTCGTGCTTACGCCCGCCGCCAAGGGCCCGCGCGATGGCCGACGAAATGCCGCCGCCCATCGCGCCCGCCGACAGCATCTGCATCGTCATGAACCCCGGAAACACCAGCGCCATGCCCGCCAGCGCGTCGAGCCCCAGGCGTGAGACATACCAGGTCTCGATCAACCCGGTGGCGGCCTGCGCCAGCATCACCAGCACGTTGGGCCAGGCCATGGACAGCAGCGTCGGCACGATCTGGCCCTGCAGCAGGCGCATCGTGCGAGGATTCATCGTCGCGGTCGCACTCATAGGGCTGACTCCAGGGGGGCTGATTCCAGGGATGTCCGGCGGACGGCATAGCCCGGTCCCGTCACCGGGCGGCCGTTGCGGGGATCGACCAGGACGGGATCGACCCGCTCGCCGGTTTCGGTATCGACGATTTCGACGATCTGGGTGTCCGGCGGGAAATGGCGGTTGCCGAATGCCATCAGGGTGAACAACACGGGACGGAAATCCCGTCCCCGCTCGGTCAGGACGTATTCGTCGCGCGGCGGATGGTCCGAATAGCGTTGGCGGGCCAGCAACCCCGCCTGGACCAGGGCGGTCAGGCGTTTGGTCAGCATGGCCGGGGCAATTCCCAGGCTGTCCTGGAAGGCGTCGAAGCGGGTCAGCCCGCGGAAGGCATCGCGCAGGATCAGGATCGACCACCACTCGCCCACGTGTTCCAGACCGCGGGCGATGGGGCATTGCATGGTTTGAAAGCTTTTGCGGCGCATCGGAGCCCAGGGGTTCGAGAACGAATGAGTATCGTCACGATAGTTGGCCTGGACAGGCGCTACGTCAAGTGGCTATCGTGACGGTAGTCAGGACAAGGAACGGGAACATGCGGAACGCATCGATCGCGATCGTGGGCGCAGGCGACTACATCGGCAGCGCCATCGCCCGCCGCTTCGCGCGCGAGGGCTATCTGGTGCACGCCGGACGGCGGAACGGCGAAAAGCTGGCGCCTCTGGTGGCGGACATCGCGGCGGCGGGCGGGCGCTGCGTGGGAACGTCAGTGGACGCCCGCCAGGAAGACCAGGTGGCGGCGTTCATCGCGGCGGCCGGCGCTGAACAGCCGCTCGACGCCGTCATCTTCAACGTCGGCGGCAACGTCAATTTTCCCATCCTGGACACCACCGGGCGGGTCTTCCGAAAAGTCTGGGAGATGGCATGTTACGCCGGCTTTCTCACTGGGCGGGAAGCCGCGCGGGCGATGCTGCCGCGCGGGCGCGGCTCGATCTTCTTCACCGGCGCCACCGCCAGCCTGCGCGGCGGTACAGGGTATGCGGCCTTCGCCAGCGCCAAATTCGGGCTGCGGGCGATCGCCCAGAGCCTCGCGCGCGAACTCGGCCCCCAGGGGATCCATGTCGCGCATTTGGTCATCGACTCTGGCGTCGATACCGCCTGGGTGCGCGAACGCATTGCCGCGCGCGGTGGCGCATCGGACCGCATGTTGATGGACCCGGCCTCGATCGCGGATGCCTATTGGGCCTTGCACATGCAGCCGCGGGATGCCTGGACTCACGAACTCGACCTTCGTCCGTTCAGCGAAACTTTTTGAGGCGCGCCATGACCCGTTCCCCCAAGCCGGCCACCGTGGACTTCCATTTCGATTTCGGCAGCCCGAACGCTTATCTGTCGCACCGGGCGATCCCTGCGATTGAACAGCGCACCGGCGCCGTTTTCCGCTACGTCCCCGTGCTTCTGGGCGGGGTCTTCAAGGCGACCAACAATCGCTCCCCCAGCGAGGCATTCGCGGGTATTCGCAACAAACTCGAGTACGAACGGCGGGAAACGGAACGATTTCTCCACCGTCACAAGATCGCCGATTTCGTTCGGAATCCCTTCTTTCCGGTGAACACGCTGCGCATCATGCGCGGCGCCGCGGCGGCGGAGTTGGACGGCACGCTGGCGCCCTATGTCGCGGCCGTGTTCCACCACATGTGGGTCGCGCCGAAGCTGATGTCGGAACCCGGCATCATACGTGCCGCGCTGGAGGAGTCCGGTCTCGACGGCGCCGCGATCCTCGCGCGAATGGACGACCGGGAAGTGAAGCAACGGCTGATCGAGAACACCGAATCCTCCGTCGCGCGCGGCGCATTCGGCTCGCCAACGTTCTTCGTTGGCGATGAGATGTGGTTCGGTAAGGACCGGCTCCGCGATGTGGAGGACGCGATCGCAGCGGGCTGACGGCCGGTGCGATCGGCCGCGCGCCCGCCGGGAGCGCGGCTCATCGCACCGGTTTTACGACCCGTGGGGGTCAGGCATTCCCTGCCAGGTAATCCATCGCCGCCTGCGCCCCGCCGGGACGATGCGGCACACCGGCGACCCGCAGACCCATTTCCACGCCCGCGATGACGCCGGCCAAACTAAGCACACCCAGATCGCCCATGTGGCCGATGCGGAAGACCTTGCCGTCGATCCGGCCAAGCCCGTTCCCCAGCGCCATGTTGAACTTGTCCAGGATCACACCGCGCAACTGGTCGGCGTTATGGCCCTCCGGCATCCGGATCGCGGTCAGGCCGGGGGCGTAGGCGCGCGGGTCCTCGCACTGCAACTCCAGACCCCAGGCGCGGACGGCGCGGCGCGTGGCCTCGGCGTACCGGTCGTGGCGGGCGAAGACATTCGCGAGTCCCTCTTCCAGCAGCATGTCCAGCGCGGCGTTCAGCGCGAAAAACAGATGCATGGCGGGCGTATAGGGGAAG
>JAYWAX010000583.1:0-9150 GCA_043782125.1 Acetobacteraceae bacterium
GGCAGTTCTGGCGGAATACTGAGGACGCGGACGTCGGCCGGTTCCTGCGGCTGTTCACCGATATTTCCCTCGATGAGATCGCGCGGCTGGAGGCGTTGCCGGGCGCGGAAATTAACGAGGCAAAGAAGATTCTCGCGACCGCCGCGACCGCGCTGGCGCATGGACAGGCGAAGGCGGATGAAGCCGCCGAGACCGCGCGGCGCGCGTTCGAGGAAGGGGAGGCGGCGGAGACTCTCCCCACGGTTCTTCTGCCGGCGGCGGAACTGGAGGCGGGCATCCCGGCATTTCGCATTTTCGCGATGGCTGGTCTGGTGGCCTCGAACGGGGAAGCGCGGCGGCTGATCAAAGGCGGCGGCGCGCGGGTGAAAGACGTGGCGGTGGCCGAGGAAGGGCGGCCGGTGTCGCTGGCGGACGCGCGCGACGGGGCGATCAAGCTGTCGTCGGGGCGCAAGCAGCATCGGCTGGTGCGGGCGGGGTGAGGCGAATTCGATTGCTTGCCGGAAATATTTCAGGCAATATTGGGCTGGCATCGCGGGGGCAACCATGACGTCGGCACAGCGAAAGGCGCTGACGGCACATCGTCATCGGAGGCGCGAGAACGGTGTGGTCCGATTGGAGGTCCAGGTTCCGGCCGCCGACGTGACCCTGGTCCGCGAACTCGCGGTGGCGCTTCGTGGCGAACCGGAGATGGCTCGGGATGTCCGCGCGAAATTGCAAACAGCGTTGGCGGAACCGGACGGGCGAAGTGTCCTGGACGTGTTTGGTTCGGACTTGCCGGACGAATACTTCGAAGGTGTGTTCGACGAAGATCGCAAGGGCGATGTCCCGGGAGATATCGATCTTTGAGTTATCTGATTGACACGAACATCGCGTCCGAGTTGCGAAGGCGCCACCGCGGCAATCCCGGGGTCATGCGATGGGCGGGGACAATCCACTTATCGGAACTTCATACCAGCGTCCTGGTTATTGGTGAAATCCGGCGTGGAATCGAGCGAAAGCGCCGATCGGACCCAGAACGGGCGTTGGTTCTGGACCGATGGTTGGCAAGTGTCTGCGCCGATCTCGCTGGTAAAATTTTGCCGGTGGACGAGCGGATCGCCGAATTATGGGGACATCTGGGCGCCTCGGTCTCGATACCCTCGATCGACGGGTTGATCGCGGCCACCGCGATTGTACATGGGCTGACGTTGGTGACACGAAACGTGAAGGATATGTCCGCGACCGGGGCGCGGTTGCTCAATCCGTTTACGTGATTGGGATTGAGTGGGTTGTATTCAGTTCCACCAAAAACCCGTGCGGCGGTCTCTGGCCACTGAAACGCGCGGCGTGTTGCGGTGCGGGTTCGCATCGCACGGCGTTCCCTGGTCTTACATTTTCAGACGCCGGCATTGCCAGACGCCGGGGAACCGGTGACCGCCGCGCCCGGCCCCCGGCTCCCGTGTCCCGTGAGACGGTCGCGCCAGGCGGTCCTCCACGTTTGCCCCCTTGCCAAGTGCCGCGCGGGAGACGACATAGCCCCTAACGTTCCGGACCGCGCTGGTCCGGTTTCCATAGGCGGAGCAGAGGGCGCACACCATGTTCATCGAAACCGAAGGCACACCGAACCCCGCGACGCTGAAATTCCTCCCGGGCCAGGAAGTGATGGGCCTTACCACGGCCGATTTCGCGTCGAAGTCCACCGCGCTGCGCTCGCCGCTGGCGACGGCGCTGTTCGAGCTTGAAGGCGTGTCGCGCGTGTTTCTGGGCGGCGATTTCGTCACAGTGACCAAATCCGACCTGGTTGGCTGGGATTCGCTGAAGCCTCAGGTGTTGGGCGCGATCATGGACCATTTCGTGATGGAACGCCCGGTGATCGATACATCGATGGCCCACGACGATTTGTTCGACGAAGAAGATGTCGATCCGGCGGACGCGGAGATCGTGGAACAGATCAAGGAACTGCTGGACACGCGGGTCCGCCCGGCGGTTGCGGGCGATGGGGGCGATATCGTGTTTCGCGGTTTCCGGGATGGCATCGTGCGACTGCACATGCAGGGCTCCTGCTCCGGTTGCCCGTCGTCGCGCGCCACGCTGAAGCACGGCATCGAGAACATGCTGCGCCATTATGTTCCGGAAGTGCTGTCGGTGGAACAGGTCGAGTACTGACGACCCTGCTTGTTGCGTCCTCCGGGTTGACGGCGCGCCGGAACGGTGGCGCTGTCGCGGTGTCAGACACCATGGGTGGCCAGGAAGGCCGCCCGCACCGGAGGAAACGGCGATGGCATATTCCCGCAGAGGATTGACGGCGATTCTGGCGGCGCTGGCGGCGGCGTTTGGTGCGCGCGCCGCGATCGCGGCGGATAAGACGCCTGCCAAGAACCAGATCGTAGGGACCTGGAAAATGGTCGATGCCACCGCACGCGATCCGGATGGGAAGGTCATGCCGAAGCCGTACGGGCCGAAGGGAATGGGCCTCGTCACGTTGAACGCGGACGGGCGCATGATGGCGGTGTTGTGCGATGGCCGCAGCACGCTGCCCGACGGCACCGCGCGGGATTATGCGTCTTACTGCGGCAACTACACTTTCGATGGCCAGACCTTGACGACGCGGGTGGATTCATCGTCCGCCGCGCGCATCGCGATTGGCGGCGATCAGGTGCGCAAGGTGCGGTTCGAGGGGAAGCGTCTGGTGCTGGTGCCGCCGCCGCTTTCAGTCAACGGCGTCATGCTGCACCGGGAGATTTTCTGGGAACGGATCAGCCCCATTCCGGCCTGACGCAATCGATCTGCAGGCGGTGCCGCCGATATCCCGATCTCCATCGCGGCGCACTCTGGGAGTCGCCATTTCGCGAGCCGTAATGCCCGGTAATCGGCGGTTTGGCGCGCGGCCAATCCCGTGCGCGGAAGGCCCTGAAGCGTTGCATGAGTCTCGCATTGCCGTTCCGGGTTTTTATCTCGCCACGGCAACCGGGGCAATTCGGCGATGGCTTGCATGGGGTGACGGGAGCGGTGCGGTGACAGGGAACTTGTGCCGATCGGTGCTGTTGTTTGTTCTCTTATCCGTCAGGCCGGTTGGGGCAGGCGATGCGCCAACGGACAACCCAGCGCCGATCGTGGCCCCGGCCGCTCTGGCGGGTTGCCCTGAAGCACGGGACGAACCAGGCCTCGATCCTGCGGGAACGATCCGGATTTACACGTGTGGGTTGAAGGTCAAAGCGCGGGTCTGGATCAAGCCGGGCGGCTGGCCTGACGCGGACGCGGCGTTCGCCGAGGCATTCGCGCGCATGCCGGAGATCGGCCGTCACTGGCAGGTGCGTGACTGGGAGCGGGCGTGGCCGTTTCCGGTGGCCGGGGGTACGATGGATTTCATCGCGTTCTATGCCGGCGAGAGCCAGTATCGTTCATTCCGCGGCCGGCATAAAATATGGATCGTCCCGGCGGGCGCGCGTCCCGGCGTCTTGTTCGAAGCGACCTGGGAAATCAGTCACGCCGCGGCGGGAACCGAAGCAGAACGGGTATTGAACGCGCTGGTCGCAGCCACGTTGCGGCTGCCCAATCGGCCGTGATTCGGGCCGGGGGCCGCGATGTCGCGCGCGGGACTGGCGTTCCGGGACTGGGGGCGTAAGCTCGGGAGGACGTCAAACTCAGGAGCGAAGGCCCATGTCGGTTACTCTGGATGCGCCGGTGTTTACGATCGAGCCGCTTTCGCCGGTTCTTGGGGCGGCGGTCTCCGGTCTAGATTTGCGGCTGCCTTTGTCCGAGGCAACGAAACGTGCGGTTTACGGCGCATTTATCCAATATCATGTATTGTGCTTCCGCGAACAGCAGTTGAATGACGAACAGCAGATCGCGTTCACCGAACAATTTGGCGAGCTGGAACGGCATATGGCCAGTAACATCGGGACAAGAAATCCGCTGGTTCATATTGTAACAAATCTCGATAACGACGGAAATCCGACGGGAAAGGTGGCGTCCACGGGCTGGCATTCGGACAAATCGTTCCGATCGAAACCATCATTGGCGACCATTCTGCACGCCCAGACGATGCCGCCCGAAGGGGGCGAAACGTGTTTCGCGGACATGGTCGCGGCTTACGAGGCTTTGCCGGCGGCCGAGCGCGCGGAACTCGACGGTGTGAAAGTCGTGCACAGTTGGAAAATATCCCGCGCGCGGATGGGCATCGTGGCGACGCGGGAGGAACTGGCCGACGCGCCGCCGATGGTTCACCCGCTGGTCCGCGTCATCCCGGAAACCGGCCGCAAGGCGCTGTTCATGGGGGAGCACGCCGCGTATTTCGAAGGCCAGCCCGAGGACGAGGGGCACCAGCGCTTGCTGGCGCTGACCGCGCACGCGGTGGAGGAGCGGTTCGTTTATCGTCACAAATGGCGGCAAGGGGACATGCTGATGTGGGACAACCGTTGCCTGTTGCACCGCGCCAATCCGAATTTCGATGCGAAAAAATATCCGCGCGTGCTGCACCGGACGTGTTTGCGCGGCCATGCACCGGCGTGAAACTTGACCGAACCCCATGCATGGTCTGTGATACGCATAAGCGAGAGTCCCAAGGAGCAAATCGATGCACGATACAGTGATCAGAGGCGGCACCATCGTCGATGGATCCGGCAGTCCCGGCTTTACCGGCGACGTCGCGGTGAAGGACGGCAAGATCGTTCAGGCCGGCGGCAAGGCCGGTCCCGGCACGCGAGAGGTCGATGCCAACGGCCTGCTGGTCACGCCCGGCTGGGTCGATGTTCACACCCATTACGATGGGCAGGCGACCTGGGACGCGGAACTCGCGCCTTCGTCCTGGCACGGTGTCAGCACGGTATTGTTCGGCAATTGCGGCGTCGGCTTCGCGCCGGTGCGCAAAAAAGACCATGCCGCGCTGATCGGCATGATGGAATCAATCGAGGAAATCCCGGGCATCGCGCTGGCCGACGGCCTGAAGTGGAACTGGGAAACCTTCCCCGAATACCTCGACGCGCTGGAGCAAAAACCGCGCGCGATCGACATCGCCGCGCAAATCCCGCATCACCCGCTGCGTGTCTACACGATGGGCGAGCGCGCCGTGCGCCGCGAAAAAGCCACCGCCGACGACATCCAGCAGATGCGCGACGCGGTTCGCGCCGGGTTAAAAGCCGGTGCCTTTGGCTTCACGACCTCTCGCACCAATTCCCACAAAACGCCGGAAGGCGACATGGTTCCGGGCCGTTACTCCGAGGTTGAGGAACTGCTTGGCATTGGCACCGCGTTCAACGGGCTCAATCATGGTGCCTTCGGCGTCAACAGCGACTTCGACAATGAGGCCGAAGAGCTGAAATGGATGACGAAGTTCGGCAAAGAGAGCGGGCGACCGGTTTGGTTCCTGCTGACCGACCGGCCCACCGACCTGACTCGTTGGCAGCGCCTGATGGCCGGTGTCCACCAGGCCCGGACCGAAGGCGCCAGTGTCACCGCGCAGATTGCCGGCCGCCCTGTCGGCGTCATGCTGGGCATTGACACCGCGCTGAACCCGTTCTCGATCCGGCCCAGTTACCAGGCACTGCTAAAATTGCCGGTGGAGGAGCGGATCAAACGCATGCAGGATCCCGCGTTCCGCGCGCAAGTGCTGAGCGAGGCCCCGTCGGAAGAATTGCTGGGGCGCCTGACACAGTTCCGTCAGCACATTGTCCGGCGCTGGAACCGCATGTTCCCGATGTCCAATCCCCCGAACTACGAACCGGAGGAAAAGGACAGCGTCGCCGCCATCGCCGCGCGGACCAATCATTCGCCGGACGAAGTCGCGTACGATTACCTCGCCGGTGGCGCCGACCGGTTCCTGTTCTTCCCGATCGTTGGTTATAACGAAGATAATCTCGACATCATCCATACCATGTTGACGGATGAGACGACCCTCCTTGGCCTGTCGGATGGTGGCGCGCACTGCTCGTCGATCGTCGATGCCTCGGTTCCCAGTTGGATGCTCATCCACTGGGCTCGCGATCGCACCCGTGGCCCAAAGATCGCGTTGGAGCGTTTGGTGAAGCGGCAGACGCACGATACGGCCAAATTCTTCGGTTTCCACGATCGCGGGCTGCTGAAAGAAGGCATGAAGGCGGACATCAACGTGATCGACTTCAATCGCCTGCAACTGCATGTGCCCGAGGTTCGCTACGATCTGCCGATGAACGGACGCCGGCTGGTGCAGCGGGTCGATGGTTACAAAAACACCTTCGTCGCGGGCGTTTCGACCTTCGAAGACGGAAATTACACCGGCGCTACCGCAGGCCGTCTGGTTCGCGCGCGCTAAGCCAATGGGAAGCGCCCGAGTGGGGGATACGCCTGGGCTCTGCCCCGGCCCCCGCGAGGGCGCTGCCCTTCGATCCCGCCAAGGGCTGGCCCTTGGAACCATGAGTTTTGGCGGGTAAACAAGGCAGGGCCTACTCGGACGTATCGGCGTCCGGGTCGGCCCTCCCTTGTTTATCCGTCAGGAATCGCGGTCCAGGGACCGGGTCCCTGGTGGGTTCGAACGGCAAAGCCCTCGCGAGGTTTGGGGCAGAACCCCTACGTATCAGCCACTCAGGAGTATCCCATGGAAAAGCGCCAGCTCGGCCAATCCTCGCTGCATGTTTATCCCATCACGTTTGGCGGCAACGTCTTCGGCTGGACGGCCGACGAGGCGACGTCGTTTAAGCTGCTGGATGGTTTCGTTGGTGCAGGCTTCAACTTCATCGATTCCGCCGACGTGTATTCGCGCTGGCATCCCGGCAATACCGGCGGCGAATCAGAGGCAATCATCGGCAATTGGCTGAAGGCGCGTGGCGGGCGCGACAAGGTGATTGTCGCGACCAAGCTCGGGATGGAAATGGCGCCCGGCAAGAAGGGCCTGTCGCGGCAGTACATAATGGAGGCCGTGGAAAATTCGCTGCGCCGGCTGAAGACCGATTACATCGACCTGTACCAGTCGCACCGCGACGACACCGACACGCCCATCGAGGAAACATTGTCCGCGTATGCCGACCTGATCAAGCAGGGCAAGGTGCGGGAAATCGGCGCGTCGAATTACTCGGCCGCGCGGTTGAGCGAAGCGTTGCAGATAAGCACCGACAAAGGCCTGCCGCGGTATCAGAGCCTGCAACCGCTTTACAGCCTGGTGGAACGCCAGGAGTTCGAGGGCGCGTTGGAGGATGTCTGCCTGAAGGAAAAGGTGGGCGTGATCGGGTTTTATTCGTTGGCGAGTGGGTTTCTCACTGGCAAGTATCGGTCGAAGGCGGACACGGAGGGGCGCGCGCGCGGCTCTCGGGTCGAAAAATACATGAACGATTACGGTTTCGGCACGATTGCGGCGCTGGACGACGTGGCGAAGCGGTACAACGCCAAGCCGGTGCAGATTGCGATGGCGTGGCTGATGGCGCGGCCCAGTGTGACGGCGCCGATCGCGAGCGCGACGAATTTGGATCAACTGGCGGAACTGTTGAAATCCGTGGAGATCCAGTTGGACGCTGCGGCGATCCAGCAGATCGATGCGGCCAGCAAACCGCGTTGATCCGAATGCACGTATGGTGGCTATGCGGTTTGGCGGCGCAACTGTGCCGCTCGCCCCGAGCAGGCCATCGTGGACGGTATATCGTTGCAGGTATGGGCCACGAGCGGCGGAAAGCGCCGCTTGGCCGATTGCCATGACGTGGGGGAGAGGTCGCGCCAAGAATCAATGGTTTGGACGGTCGATGTGAGACGGGTGGCGTCCACCTCACCCTGTGTCAAACCGACGCGGCCCATCGATACACTCCCGGACCTGTTGCGGCCGGGACTGGAACTGATTTTCATTGGCATCAACCCGTCTTTGTACTCGGTCGCGGCTGGCCATTATTTTGCCCGGAAGACAAATCGGTTCTGGCCCGCGTTTTCGCGCTCCGTTCTCAGCGAACCCGCACGGCGCGCGCTTGGCGTGGACCGGCTCGATCCAGAGCATGACGCGGTGTTATTGGATCATGGTATCGGGTTTACGGATGTCGCGAAGCGGCCGACTGCGCGGGCGGATGAACTGGACGCGCGGGAATTCGCCGATGGCGTCAGGCATTTGACGGCGAAGCTGGAAATTTTTCAACCGCGCATCGCCTGTTTTCAGGGCATGATGGGGTATCGTCCGTTCCTGAAAAACCTTTATCCCGGCACGGCGCGGCCGGTGCTGGGGGAACAGCAGATCGTCATTGGGCAGACCCGGATTTTCGTTATCCCGAACCCAAGTCCGGCAAACGCGCATGCGTCCCTTGAAACGCAGATCGCATGGTACGACTGTCTCGCGGTGGCGGCCCAGACGCTTGGATCGTCCGGCGGGGGAGGCCTTACTTTTTCTTAGGAAGCGCGGTCCCGGGGTTGATGCCCTTGGGCGACAGGATCGACGCATTCGGGTTCGTGTCGGGCTTCTTGGTTTTTGGCTTTTTGGGCTCTCGGTTGCCCCGATTTTGTCCTTTGGCCATCGTTCTCTCCTGCGCGTTACATCGGCACGGCGTAGATCAGGCCAGATCGATGCCGGTGCGTTCGCACGCACCGGCGGTCGCATAGATGCGCCCGGTTCGGCCACCGCCGCGGTCCAGAGACCGCGGTGACGGCCGACAGCTCAGGCGTGAACCTTCAGATTGTCAGCCGACATCTTGCCGCTCTTGCGATCGGACACGAGTTCGAAGTCCAGCTTCTGGCCTTCGCGCAGATCGCGCAGGCCGGCGCGCTCAACCGCGCTGATATGAACGAAAGCATCCGGCCCACCCTGGTCGGGTGCGATGAAGCCGAAGCCTTTTTGGGTGTTGAACCACTTGACGGTCCCAGTAGGCATGAGAAGCCCTTTCAGAAAACATAGGTTGCTGCCGGCCGTCAGGCCGGTTGTCGAATTCGCGATTTCGGGAACAAAGGGGGGTCGGCCAGTCGCGTACAATCCTGACGCGCCGATCCGATTCATCTGACCGTCTCTCGACGCGACCGATGTGCGCCCTTCCCCAGGGAAATACAAGCGTTAAAGGGGGTGCGAACCAAAGTTGTGCGTTCATGCAGGGGCCTTGCACCCGCGGCCGGAAATAACGATCCGCGGTTGCCAACCATTCGTGTCATGGTCCGCGTGGGCGGACCACCCACGCCTTTGTATTTGCTGGCGGAAGGCGTGGGTCCTCGGCCTTCGCCGAGGATGAGTGCGTCCGT
>JAYWAX010000584.1:0-9144 GCA_043782125.1 Acetobacteraceae bacterium
CCTCGCCGCTGCTCCATGAACGTCTGGCGAACCCAAGGCGAAAGCGACGACAGGCAATCAATTATCCCAACGGGAGGCTATCTTAGTGCCTATGGGGCGGAGCCCCGACGTTCCCTCATTCCAACAAAACCCGCCGCGAGGCCAGGAACTCCTCCACCGCGCCCGTCAGTTTGTCGCATTCGGCGTCGCCGATCGGCAGGCAGAGTGTCATCATGCCGCGCCGGGCCAGCCAGATCCCTTGCGCCAGCATGTCGAAGAAGAACAGTTCCTTGAGTTTTGCATCGCTTTTCGCGGCGTCGGCCGGGGTATGGATGGACTCGCGTGTCGTATGCACTGCGAGCATCGATCCAATGCCGGTGAACTGGAGCCTCGCGTTGGTGGCGCGGCACAGCGCGTTAAGCCGTTCGCGCAGCGCGTCGCCGCGGGCGTTCAGTGTGTGCGCGGCCTCCTTGGTATAGATTTCCGTCAGGCCCACGAGTCCCGCGTTCATCGTCAGCACATTATTGTTAAAGGTTCCCGCGTGCGGTAGCGCGTCGGCGCGGCGCGGATCGAACATGTCGAGAATATCGCCGCGTCCGCCGAAGGCCCCGAAGGACATTCCACCCCCGATATATTTTCCCAAGGTGGTCAGGTCCGGCTTGATGCCGCGCACCGCTTGCAATCCGCCGGGCGACAGACGCGAGGTCATCACCTCGTCCAGGATCATCAGCGCGCCGGTGCGCCGGGTTTCCTCCCGGATCATGGTCAGGAATTCGGGCGAGGCGGGGATGCAGCCGCCGCTCCCGTACATCGGCTCCAGAATGACCACCGCCAGATCGGCCGCGTGCGCCGCGATCAGGGCCCGTGTGGCCCCGATATCGTTGTATTGCGCGACGACGTAATCGAAGGGTGCGTTGATCGGCGACCCGCCGCCCGCGAAGCCGAGCACAGCGCCGTGATATCCACCGTCGAACACCATCGCCTTCGAACGCCTGGTGAAGACGCGCGCGACCAGGATCGCCATCAGGTTCGCCTCGGTACCGGAGTTGGTGAAGCGCACGCGCTCCAGGTCGAATCTCTCGCACACCGCGCGCGCAAATCGCGCTTCGACGATGTTCGACGCGCCATAATTGATCCCGCCATCCAACGCCCGATCCAGCGCGGCGCGGATGCGCGGGTGGGAGTGGCCGTAGATCCCCGCCGTATACTCGCCCAGAAAATCGACGAATTCGTGCCCATCCATGTCCCAGAGACGGCAGCCAGAGGCTTTCTCCATCGCGAGCGGGAAGGGCGCGTAATGCAGGACCGTCCGGGTGTTGCCGCCGGGCATGACCGCCGTCGCTTCTATATACCGGGCGAAGCTTTTCGGATTGCGCGCGACATACGCCTCTTTGGCTTCGTGCAACGCGGCGTCGATATCGGCGTTACGCAATCCCGTCTCGCTCATGTTCCCAGCTCCCGTCGCGCGAGACGAGTGTCGCGCCGTCACCGCCAAAGGGCAATTGGCCCCAGGGGGATATTGACCCAGGATGCGGATTTCAAGGCGGGAAGGGGCCGCTCCGATTTCGCGGCAACAAGGGCGTCGTACCCCTATGGCGGTGGGCGTGGTGTTTGGTTATGATCGTGCCGCCCTGCAGAACAGGGAAGAATTCCATGGGGCTGGTTCTCCCTGAACCGGTCCGTCTGGGCGCGGCCTTTTCGAGGGCCTGGCCTTGGAGGTGACGAAACCGATGCAGCCGCTTCTCTACGGCTATTTGCCTATCCTGGTCTTTCTGGCCATCGCCGGAGGGATCGCCGTTGCGATGTTGGGCGGTTCGCTGCTCGCCGCGCGCCAGAAGCCCTACGCGGAGAAACTCTCCGCCTATGAATGCGGATTCGAACCCTTCGACGACGCCCGCCGGCGCTTCGACGTGCGCTATTACCTGGTCGCCATCCTCTTCATCATCTTCGACCTCGAAGTCGCCTTCCTGTTCCCCTGGGCAGTCGCCCTCAAAGGCATCGGCGTCCTCGGCTTCTGGTCCATGATCGGCTTTCTGGGCGTGCTGACGATCGGATTCGTTTACGAATGGTGCAAAGGCGCGCTGGAATGGGAGTGACGGCATGAGCGACGTGACAACGTCCCCCATTGGGATCGCCTGGAATCGCGAACACCTGCCGCCCGGCCCCGAACAGGATGCCGTGATCAAGGGCATCACCGGGGAAATCGCGGATAAAGGCTTTCTCGTCGCCAACCTGGACAAGGTGGTGAACTGGGCTCGCACCGGCAGCCTCTGGCCGATGACCTTCGGTCTCGCGTGCTGCGCCGTGGAAATGATCCACGCCTACATGCCGCGCTACGACCTCGACCGTCTGGGCATCATCCCCCGGGCATCGCCACGGCAGAGCGACGTGATGATCGTCGCGGGCACGCTGACCAACAAAATGGCGCCGGCGCTGCGAAAAGTGTACGACCAGATGCCGGAGCCGCGCTGGGTCATCTCCATGGGAAGCTGCGCCAATGGCGGCGGCTATTACCATTATTCTTATGCCGTGGTGCGCGGTTGCGATCGCATCGTGCCGGTCGATATCTACGTCCCCGGTTGCCCGCCGACAGCCGAGGCGCTCGTTTACGGGATCATGCAGTTGCAGAAGAAAATCCGCCGCACGGGGACCATCCTCCGTGGCTGACGAATCCCCGGCCGAAGCGCCGCCGCAGCCCGAGCCGACGAAGCTGGAGCGACTCGGCCATGCGGTCGCCGTCCTTCCCGGCGTGACGGCCACGTCGATCGATCTGGGCGAACTGGTGGCGACCGCGGATCGCGACGGGATCGTGGCGCTGATGACCGCGCTGCGCGACGATCCGCGCTTCTCCTTCGAGCAGTTGATGGACCTGGCCGGAGTCGATTGGCCGGAACGCGCCGAACGCTTCGAAGTCGTCTACAACCTTCTGTCCGTGTCGCTGAACCAGCGTGTGCGGGTCGTCGTATCGACGGATGCCGAGACCCCTGTCGCCTCTGTGCACGAAGTTTGGCCCGCCGCGACATGGTGGGAGCGCGAGGCCTGGGACCTTTTCGGAATTGTCTTCTCCGGCCAGCCCGATTTGCGGCGTATCCTGACCGACTACGGCTTCGAGGGGCATCCACTGCGAAAAGATTTCCCGCTGACCGGGTATATCGAGGTCCGTTACGACGAGGATCGCAAGTCGGTTGTGTACGAACCGGTTAAGCTGACCCAGGATTTCAGAAATTTCGACTTCATGTCGCCGTGGGAAGCGCTGACGACATTGCCGGGCGACGAAAAAGTCCAGCAGGCGCGGGCGAAGGGCCATATCGATGGATGAAATCGCGACGACGCGCCAACAGATCGAGATCGACAGCCATTCGATCAATTTTGGCCCGCAGCATCCCGCCGCGCATGGCGTGCTGCGACTGATCCTGGAACTCGACGGCGAAATCGTCGAGCGCGCCGATCCGCATATCGGCCTGTTGCATCGCGGCACCGAAAAGCTGATCGAGTACAAAACCTATATGCAGGCGGTGCCGTATTTCGACCGCCTCGATTACGTCTCCCCCATGTGCGAAGAACACGCCTTCGCGATCGCGGTCGAGAAACTGTTGGGCATAACCCCGCCGGATCGCGGCCAGTGGATCCGTGTGCTGTTCGCGGAAATCACGCGGGTTTTGAACCATCTGTTGAATATCACGACCTACGCGCTCGATGTCGGGGCGATCACCCCCGCGCTCTGGGGTTTCGAGGAACGTGAGAAACTGATGGAATTCCATGAGGCCGCGTCCGGCGCGCGCCTACATGCGAATTACTTCCGGCCCGGCGGCGTCGCGAAGGATTTGCCGGCCGGCCTGACGGACCGCATCGGCGAATGGGCCGAGACCTTTCCAAAATTCATGGACGAACTGGAAACGCTGCTCACCTCGAACCGCATCTGGAAGCAACGCACGGTCGATATCGGCGTGTTCTCGGCGGAACAGGCGCTGGCCTGGGGTTTTTCGGGTCCTCCGCTGCGTGCTTCAGGCGTGCCATGGGATCTCCGCCGCTCGCAGCCATACGACAAATACGCCGAGGTGGACTTCAACGTTCCCGTCGCGCGCAACGGCGACTGCTACGACCGGTATCTCATTCGCCTCGCGGAAATTCGCGAGAGTCTGAAAATAATAAAACAATGCCTCGCGAAGATGAAGCCTGGCCCGGTGAAAGTGGCCGACCATAAATTTTCCCCTCCCAAACGAGGCGAAATGAAGCGGTCGATGGAAGCGATGATCCATCACTTCAAGCTCTACACCGAGGGCTATCACGTGCCGGCGGGCGCGACCTATTCCGTGGTGGAAACGCCCAAAGGCGAGTTCGGCGTGTATCTGGTCGCCGACGGAACGAACAAACCCTACCGGTGCAAAATCCGCTCGACCGGCTTCGCCTTCCTGCAGGCGATCGATGTCATGGCGAAGCGGCACATGCTGGCCGATGTCTGTGCGATCATCGGATCGCTCGACATCGTGTTCGGCGAGATCGACAGGTAAATCATGGCCGATTTCGAACAACCTTCTCACTTCGCCTTCGACCCCGAATCGGCGGCGGAAATCGATCGCATCGTCGCGAAATATCCGGCGGGCCGTCAGGCCAGCGCGGTCATTCCGGGCCTGTACGTCGTGCAGCGCCAGATGAAGCGCCAGACCGGCAGCGCCTGGGTGCCCGTCAAGGGCATGGATGCGCTTGGCGCCCGTCTCGATATGGCGCCGATCCGCGTTTATGAGGTCGCGACCTTCTATTTCATGTTCAACATGGCGCCGATCGGCAAATACCATTTGCAACTCTGCACCACGACACCCTGCTGGCTGCGCGGTTCCGACGACATTGTCGCCGCCTGCCGCGAGGCGACGGGCATCAAAGGCTGGAAAGAAACCAGCACGGATGGCCTGTTCACCATGACCGAGGTCGAATGCGTAGGAGCCTGCGTCAACGCGCCCATTCTGCAAGTGGACGACGATTTTTACGAGGATATGGACCGCGAGAAAACCTTGGCGCTGATCGCCGCGTTGCGCGACGGCAAGCCGCCGAAGCCCGGGTCCATGTCCGGACGGCAAAATGCCGCCCCCGAGGGCGGTCCCACCACCTTGTTGTTCGCGCCGGAGAACGGATGATGTTGGCCGACAAGGACCGTATCTTTACGAATCTCTACGGCATTCACGACCCGCTTTTGGCGGGCGCCCGGAGCCGGGGCGACTGGGATGGCACCAAAGCCATTCTGGAACGGGGCCGCGACGCCATCGTGCAGGAAATGAAAGACTCCGGCCTGCGCGGACGTGGCGGCGCGGGATTTCCGACCGGCCTGAAATGGTCGTTCATGCCGAAAATCTCCGACCGCCCCTGCTATTTGGTGGTCAATGCCGACGAGTCCGAACCCGGCACCTGCAAAGATCGCGACATCATCCGGCACGATCCGCACAAGCTTGTGGAAGGCTGCCTGATCGCCGGTTTCGCCATGGGCGCCTGCGCGGCCTACATCTACATTCGCGGCGAATTCTATAACGAACACGTCGTGCTCCAGGCCGCGATCGACGAGGCCTACGCCGCCGGCCTGATCGGCAAAAACGCCTGCGGCTCCGGTTACGATTTCGACGTGATCCTGCACCGCGGCGCCGGCGCCTATATCTGCGGCGAGGAAACCGCGCTCATCGAAAGCCTGGAAGGCAAAAAGGGCATGCCGCGGCTGAAGCCGCCGTTTCCCGCCGGGGTCGGTCTCTATGGCTGCCCCTCCACGGTGAACAATGTCGAAAGCATTGCCGTTGCCCCGGCCATTCTGCGCCGCGGCGCCGCCTGGTTCAGCGCGATCGGCCGCCCGAATAATGTCGGCCCGAAAGTGTTCTGCATTTCCGGTCATGTGAACAAGCCATGCAATGTCGAGGAAGAACTCGGCATCCCCATGCGCGAACTGATCGAGAAACACGCGGGCGGTGTTCGTGGCGGCTGGGACAATTTGCTGGCAGTCATTCCCGGCGGTGCCTCGGTCCGCGTTCTGCCCGCGTCGATGTGCGCGGACATGCCCATGGATTTCGACTCGTTGCGCGCGGTGCGCAGCGGTCTGGGCACCGCGGCGGTGATCGTGATGGACAAGTCCACCGATGTGATCAAAGCCATCGCGCGCCTGTCGAAATTTTACGCGCATGAAAGCTGCGGCCAGTGTACCCCCTGTCGCGAGGGCACCGGCTGGATGATGCGCGTGATGAACCGCATGGTCGAAGGCCGCGCCGAGATTTCCGAGATCGACACACTGGAACAAGTCACCCGTCAAATCGAAGGTCACACGATCTGCGCTCTGGGCGACGCCGCAGCCTGGCCGATCCAGGGTTTGATCCAGCATTTTCGGCCGCTGATGGAAGAACGCATCGCGTCCTATAAAAGCCGCTCCACCGTGCGCCTGGCCGCCGAATGAGCGCGATGGAACAAAACGACCCCATTGTCGCGACCAACCGGCAAATGAATGGCTCCGCGTTCGTTAAGGTTTCGATGCGGGATTCGCGCATCGAGGACGCGGCGCTGCAATCCATGCGATTCGATTATGTGAACATGTCGGACGCGTCCTTCTTGCGCATGAACCTGTCGCGCGCGGTGTTCGACGATGGCCTGATGCCGGGCGTGCGGATGACGAACGTCAACCTGTCGGGCGTCCTGATCGAAAACGCCAATCTGGCGGGCGGAACCATACGCGATGCCAACCTGTCCGGCGTTTCGATCGCCGATTGCAATCTCGCCGGCCTGCGGGTTGACGGCCATCTCGTCACCGATCTCCTGAAACTGGCATCAGGTGAGGGAGAAAAGACCGATGCCTAAACTCACCATCGACGGCATCGAAGTGGACGTCGCCCCCGGCGCCACCGTGCTCCAGGCCTGCGAGGCCGCGGGCATCGAAGTGCCGCGGTTCTGCTACCACGACCGTCTCTCGATCGCCGGCAATTGCCGCATGTGTCTGGTGGAAATCGAGAAAACCCCGCCCAAACCCATCTCCTCCTGCACCTACCCGGCAGCCGAGGGCATGGTCGTCCATACCGACACGCCCATGGTCCGCAACGGACGCAAAGGCGTGATGGAGTTTTTTCTGATCAATCACCCGCTGGATTGCCCAATCTGCGACCAGGGCGGCGAGTGCGATCTGCAAGACCAGGCCATGGGCTACGGCGGCGATTCTTCGCGATATTCCGAGAACAAGCGCGCCGTGAAGGACAAAGAACTCGGCCCGCTGGTGAAAACCGTGATGACGCGCTGCATCCACTGCACGCGCTGTATCCGTTTCATCGCTGAGGTCGCCGGCGTTCCCGATCTCGGCGCCACCTCCCGCGGCGAGCACATGGAAGTCGGCACCTACGTCGAAAAAGCGCTGACGTCCGAACTATCCGCCAATATTATTGATTTATGCCCAGTGGGCGCACTGACGTCGAAACCTTACGCTTTTGCGGCGCGCCCCTGGGAACTCACGAAAACCGACAGTATCGACGTCCTCGACGCGGTCGGCGCGAACATTCGTATCGACGTCCGCGGGCCAGAGGTTCTGCGCATTCTTCCGCGTCTGAACGAGGACGTGAATGAAGAATGGCTTGGCGATAAATCCCGGTTTTCGATCGACGGACTGAAACGCCGCCGCCTCGACAAGCCCTGGGTGCGGAAAGACGGCAAATTGCAAGCTACGACCTGGCAACAGGCCTTCGACGAGATCGCCGCCAAACTTCACGGCACCGCGGGCGACCGCATCGGCGCTGTCGTGGGCGATCTGTGCGACGCCGAAAGCATGCTGGCGCTGAAAGACCTGATGGCCACCCTTGGCGCCACCAACCTCGACTGCCGCCAGGATGGCGCGAAACTGACAAATGCCCGCCGCGATTTCTACACGTTCAATACCCAGATCGCCGGGATCGAGGAGGCCGACGCGATCCTCATTATCGGGTCCAACCCGCGCCGCGAGGCCCCCGTCCTCAACGCCCGCATCCGGAAAGCCTCGACGGCCGGCGGCGCGAAAATCGCGGTTATCGGCTCTGAAACCGACCTGACCTATCACGTGACCCATCTGGGCACCGGCACCGCCGCCCTCGCCGCGGGCGAGGCCTTTCTCGCGGGCGCGACGAAACCGATGGTCATCGTCGGTCAATCAGCCCTGAAACACGCAAACATCCTCGCCGCCGCCTGGGCGATCGCCGCCCGCGCCGGTGCCCTGTCGCCGGCGTGGCACGGCTTCAACGTCCTGCACACCGCCGCCGCCCGCGTCGGCGCGCTCGACCTTGGCTTTCTCAAAGGCAAAAGCCTCAACGAAATGCTGAACGGCGGCATCGACATCCTCTACCTCCTGGGTGCCGACGAGTTCGACACCGCGAAAATCGGTGCCAACACCTTCGTCATTTACCAGGGCCACCACGGCGACGCCGGTGCCGCCCGGGCCGACGTGATCCTGCCCGGCGCCGCTTACACCGAAAAATCCGGCACCTACGTCAACACCGAAGGCCGGGTTCAGCGCGGCTTCATGGCCAACCACCCGCCAGGCGATGCGCGCGAAGACTGGAAAATCCTCCGCGCCCTCAGCGCCCATCTGGGACACGCGCTTCCCTACGACAATCTGGAAGCGCTCCGTGCCAGGCTGGAATCGCAAAATCCGGTCTTCGCCAATATCGGCTTCCTGCCGCGCTTCGGCTGCGCCGATACGACCGGACCGGACGGCGGCGCCGTTGTCGATGCGACCTTCGAGCCAGCGATAAAACACTACCACCAGACCGACACGATCAGCCGCGCCAGCCCGACCATGGCCGCCTGCATCGAAGCCCTGAAACCCGCGCACGCGCTGGCGGCGGAATAACGGCGATGATCGAAACAGTAACCGCATTTCTGCTCAACGACCCCGTCGGGATCGTCATCCTGACGGTGATCAAGGCCCTCGCCTTGCTCGTCCCGCTGCTGATCGGCGTCGCCTATCTGACCTACGCCGAGCGCAAGGTCATGGCCGCGATCCAGTTGCGAAAAGGTCCCAATGTCGTCGGTCCCTTCGGGTTGCTGCAACCCTTCGCCGACGCCATCAAGATGCTGACCAAGGAAACGATCATCCCCTCCGGCGCCAATCGCGTCCTGTTCGTCATGGCCCCGATGCTCACTTTCGTTCTCGCCATGCTCGCCTGGGCCGTCATTCCGGTGAAC
>JAYWAX010000585.1:0-3306 GCA_043782125.1 Acetobacteraceae bacterium
TACGGACCGCGGATTTTAAGTCCGCTGCGTCTACCATTCCGCCAGGCGGGCATCGGGTCGCGAACACGGCGGCAACGGGATCGCCCGCCGCCGCGCGCACCGGATTAAGCGGATCGCGCCAGGATGAAAAGTGCCGGCGGCGAGGGACTGGTCCGATCCAACCGCACGCCGGACGTCCCCATCGCACCAGTCTGCGTCTGGCGACGGGCTTTGCAGGGAGCGGTTACGGGTCTTCGGGGATTTTCGCCGCACGCGATGGGTGACCGTAGCGGATCGACACGATCGGCTTGCCCTCGGGGTGCGCGGCGATCAGCGCGGCGCGATCCGCCTCCGCATCGGGGTTGGGGCCGGTATCGAGCAGTTCCAGTTCGAACACCGAATCCTCGTCCACGAAGGACATGGGTTGGATGGGCGCGTTGGGATCGAGGCGGGCGGAGGCGAAGCGGGCCAGCGCGTCGCCGGTGAACATGCGTTCCATCGGGTCGAGCAGGCCCGAGGGCCGGGATGGCGACGGCGCAGGGGGCGTGTCGGCCGCGGCCTGGTCCGGCGGGGGCATATCCACCGGGCCATTCACCATGCGCCATGGTTTTGGGCGGGTGGCCAGGGCGATCATGATCGGCGGCTCCCGTGGCGCGTACTCTTCTTCCGGCGGCGATTGCGGGGCGTAGGCGGCCATGCTTCCCGGAGTGCCATCCGGGCGGGTGCGCATATCGTCGGGCTCGTCCGGTTGGGCCGGCGGGGCGGGTTTTTTCGCCCGGCTTTTGCGGGCGGGAGCGGGCGGGGCACCGGGTTCCGGCGGGTCCGCGGGCGTCCCGTCGCCTGGCGGGCGCGGCGGCAGCGGTTTAAGCTGGCGGCGTTCCAGATCGCGCAGCAGCGTCGAAAACACCCGGCTGAGTTGGGCGGCATTGGCGCGCAGTTTGACGCCATGCGCGAACTCGGTGTCCGGATGCATCGCGAGGTGAAGGCAATGCATCAGCGACGCATGGCAGGCGACACCTTGTGCCGCCAGCATGCATTCCAGGTGATCCCTGGGATGAAATGCCTCCAGCATCGTCAGCGAGGCCGCGACCTGGACATCGCCGTCCGGCGTGGCTCCGTCCTCGCCGCCCTGCCAGACAACGGCGAGGATGGAGCGGGCGATTTCCTCGGCGAAGGATTGTCCGAAGGACATCAGGGGGGCATCGGGGCGATCGGGATAGGCGGGCGGGAAAAGGGTCGGCATTCGCTGAAATGAACTCGCATCGGCTGATTAAGGTCTCGTCTCCCTGCCGTAAAAAAGGAATAAAGTCAATAATATTCGGATTTGGTCTCATACCAGCCGCGCGAACGATTGACCATTCGCGAGGTCGAATCCACGTCATGGCACGCCTCCGAGCGGGCCATCGGGGGCGGTAAACCTCTGCGAGAGTGACCACGATCGTCAGCGGCACGCGCCCTTTGTTCAATCGCCGTGTCGCGCCGGGAGGCCCGATCGAGTCGGGCCACGATGTCGGGGGGGGATGCCTCGCCGCGAGTAAAAGGTTTGGCCGGTTGACCTAAGCGGCGGGGGAAGCGCCGCGGGCGCCGGCCGCTTAAATCAAACACACAGCTCGCAACTCCCGCCGCATCTCCGCCGGCAGGGCGTCCTGGCCCAGAGCGGCGGCGGCGTTGTCGAGGTCGGCGGGCGCGGCGTCGGGGTTCAGATACCGCCAGCCCTGGAATGGCCGGGTCGGGCGCCCGATCAAGGGCACGACCTCCGGGTCCAGCAAGAAGCTGGTGCAGGGCGTTTTGTCGTCCCGTTCGTCATCGACGATGTCCAGGATGCGTTGGCGCGCCAGCATCGACCCGGCAATCACCCAATACAGCGATCCGCCGTTCAGCACCTCTTCGCCCCGGCGCGGGGAATTGCGCGTGCGGTGGCGCAACCGGGCGCCGTCGCGCATCCGATCCGCCTGCAACGCGCGGATGTGGTCGATGTCCTTGACGCCGACGGCGAGTTTGGCGATGTGCAGCATGACGGCGACTCGGTGTTTGAGGGTTCGAACCGCATCATGCCATTGTCCGCGGGTCGCCGGGAGACCGCCCAAGGGGGAAACGGGGCCAAGGGGGAAACGGGGCCAAGGGGGAAACGGGGCCAAGGGGGAAGCGGGGCCAGGGGAGAAACGGGGCATTCGGAGATGTGGCGCGACCCGCCGCCGATGGTTCGGCCTTCGTCCGCGGCACGGTTGGCGGGCGGACGCCATTTCATCTGTCCAAGGAACGGAATGGTCTTCGGCCACATATGGCAATTTTGTCTTTGGCGCCGGACGATTGGCAGCGTCCCTTGGCGTTTCGCGGCCGTTGGATGGACGGCCCGCGCGAGATCGTTTGTCGCGCCGCCGCCGATCGCGCGGCTCATGCCGGGGCGTGCGAGGGAAAAGCGTTGATTTCATTGCGATTTTCGGCACGGACACGGATCGGAAACGAGAACGGATCGGGGCTGGATTTTATCCAGTTTCGCCGTTAGCTTCCGTGCCATGAAGAAAGGCCTCGAACGGATTCTGACCCTGACATTCGGTGCCGGGGGCAACGAGGCCACCCATCTTGGCGCCGGTTGGTCGGCCGATGAGCCCGGCCGCCGCTGGATGATCGGGCAGGCCAGCGAAGTATGGGTGGAGAACCCGGGACCGGATCACGATCTGATTCTGGAACTCGACTTCAATGTTCTTGTCGCGCCCCCCCTGCTGGACGCGCAGCGCCTTGTGTTGGGGGTGCGCAATCAGGGGATCTCTCAAATCTCCGTCGCCCGGCCCGGCACGGTCGGTTTTCACATCCCCGTCGCGCTGGTCGAGAAACCCGGCCCGGTGCGGCTGCTGTTCGTCCACCCCGATTTCCGCCGTCCAAAGGACCTGAATGGCGGCTCCGACGATCGCGAGTTGTCCTTTTCTCTGAGCCAGTTGCGATTGTCTCGTGTGCTGCATCGCAGCCGTTCGTACCCCGCGCCGGACCTGCCGCCGGACCAAACCATCATGCGTTTTGAAAGTCTGGGCGATAATTGCGAATTCGGCCTCGTTCAGCGCCGCCTTGGCGCCGAGCCTCTGGGCTTGCTGCGGTTCTCCTTCATCGAAATGGTCCAGCTTGTGCGCGGCCTCCGCCTTGGCTTCCAGGGACTGGGCGATCCCGGCACGACCGAGGTGGCGGTCGATGGCAAGGACGAGGAATACGTCGTCAAGGACACCGTCTTTGGGATGACCTACCACACCTGGCAATACCGGGCACAGATCGAAATCGAAACGGTGCGGCGCCAGCAGGCCATGCGGCTCGCGTTCCTGAAGCGGAAACTGATGG
>JAYWAX010000586.1:0-3302 GCA_043782125.1 Acetobacteraceae bacterium
GCGCAACCGCATCGGCTCCATGATCGCCACCCGTCCGGACTGGTGCATCAGCCGCCAGCGCGCCTGGGGTGTGCCGATCGCGATCTTCGTCGAACGCGCGACCGGCGAACCCCTGCGCGACCCGGAGGTCGCCGCCCGCGTCGTCGAAATCTTCACCAACGAAGGCGCGGACGCCTGGTACACATCCCCGCCTGCGCGCTTCCTTGGCCAGAACCGGCATGCGGACGACTACGAACAGGTCATGGACATCGTCGATGTCTGGTTCGAATCCGGCTCCACCCATGCCTTTGTTTTGGAGGGCCGGGGCCTGCCCTCGCCCGCCGACCTTTATCTGGAAGGATCGGACCAGCATCGCGGCTGGTTCCATACCTCGTTGCTGGAATCCGTCGGCACGCGGGGACGCGCGCCCTTTAAAGCCGTCCTCACCCACGGCTTCGTCAACGACGAATCCGGCCGCAAAATGTCCAAATCCCTGGGCAATGTGACCGCGCCGGACGAGGTCGCCAACAAATTCGGCGCCGATATTCTCCGGCTTTGGGTCATGATGTCCGACACATCGGACGATCTGCGCATCGGGCCGGAAATCCTGAAGCAACAATCCGAACTCTATCGCCGCTTGCGGAACACGCTGCGCTGGATTCTGGGCTCGCTGGCGGGCTACACGGATGCCGAGTCGGTGCCGGTCGAGGACATGCCGGAGCTGGATCGTTACATCCTGCACCGCATGACCGGTCTGGACGCGAAAATCCGTGCCGCCGTGGAAAGTTACGACTGGACCGGCGTTTACCCCGATCTGCATCATTTCTGCGCCACCGATCTGTCGGCGTTTTATTTCGACATTCGCAAGGACACGGTCTATTGCGATGCGCCGGCCAATCTTCGCCGTCGCGCCGCGCGGACGGTACTGGACCATCTGCATCGCTGCCTGTGCCTCTGGCTCGCGCCGGTCCTGGCATTCACCGCCGAGGAAGCCTGGACCGCCCGCTTCGGCGAACAAGACAGCGTCCATCTTCACCAGTTCCCGGTGCTGCCGCATGATTGGCGCGACGATGCTCTGGGCGCAAAATGGGATCGCCTTCGCGCCATCCGCCGCCGCATCACCGTGCCGTTGGAAGAGGCCCGCCGCGCCAACACGATCGGTGCGTCGTTGCAGGCGGCGGTCACCCTGAAACTGGCGCCGGACGAGGCGGAACTGCTCAACGCTGGCGAATGGTCCGAACTGGCGATCGTCTCTACCACCCGTCTCGTCGCTTGTATTGGCGACGATCTCGCCACGATCGCGCCGGCATCTGGGCTTAAATGCGACCGCTGCTGGAAGGTGCTGGAAGAGGTCGGTACAAACAAGACCCATCCGTCCCTGTGCCTGCGCTGTGTCGAAGTGGTCGAACCCGCGTGACCCCGGCGATGAGTCCCTCTTGCGCCATCCGATTGGGTGCCATCGCTGCCGCCGCCGTGTTCGCCGCGGATCAGGCGAGCAAATACTGGGTGCTCAACGTGCTCGACCTGCCATCGCTGCGGCAGGTCGAGTTGCTGCCGGTGCTGAACCTGACCATGGTCTGGAACCAGGGGGTCACCTTCGGTCTGCTGAACGGCCTGGGGCAATGGAGCCACTTCCTTCTGGCCGCGCTCGCGCTGGCCGTCGTCGCGGGGCTGTGCGTGTGGCTGCGGCGGGCGGAAACCGCGCTGGCGGCGATCGCGATCGGCGGCATCGCCGGGGGCGCGGTGGGCAATGTGCTCGACCGTCTCCGCCACGGCGCGGTGGTCGATTTCATCCACGCCCACCTGGGCGAGTGGTCCTGGTATGTCTTCAACGTCGCCGACGCCGCGATCGTCTGCGGCGTGGCGGCGCTGGTCCTGGAAAGCCAGTTCCGCCGCCAGCCCAGACCGGAAGCGAAATCGGAGGTCTGACGGTTCGCGAAATTCGGGCTTGAAGCGGAGGCCAGTCTCCTGTCTGATTGCCCCACGGTGCGCCTGTAGCTCAATTGGTTAGAGTCGGCGGCTCATAACCGCTTGGTTGTAGGTTCGAGTCCTACCGGGCGCACCAAATTCCCTGGCTTCCCGTTTCGTGGAAATCATCGCCGCATGGACGAAATGTCATTGTTCGCGATGTAATATTGTCTCTCTTCATTTGTCTGTATGGCAGGCACCGCGTCCGGTGCTGGCGTTATCCCGAAGGGAACGCCTGAAACCAAATGGAGACCGATATGAAAAACTTCAAAACCATCTTTGCTGTTTCCCTGATCGCGTTCGGTGTGTCGGGCGCGGCGATGGCGCAAAAAGCGCCGATGACCGCCGATGGTAACGTTCCCGCCGGCAAGTTGATCGGGATGTCCGTCTTTAACGAAAAGCATGAGAAGATCGGGACGGTGGACGAGATTCTGTTGCCGTCCAAGGGCGGCGAGGTCACTGCGGTGCTGTCCGTCGGTCAATTCACCGGTGGCGGAGTCAAATACATTCGTGTGCCTCTGGGGCATGTGACGCTGTCTGGCGCCGCGCCAATGATGCCCGGCGACAAAGCCGCGTTGCTCGCGATGCCCAGTTATTGGCAAAATCTGCCGACGGTCGCCAACTGATCTCGCGGGATAACGGGTCCGGCGCCGGGGATGACCTGGCGCCGGAAACCGGCGGACCGGATGCCATGGATCGCGCGGTCTTTGTATCGAAACCGTTGCTTGACAGACCGCAAAATATTCCGCCGCCAATACTCTGTCATGCCGGCGCGCGGGCCGATTTCGCAACGCAACGAACCCCCGGCGGAACGAGGTTGGCTTACCAAACGACACATTCTTGCCTGCACCGCGGCCGCATCGCGACCACGCGCGATGGGCGTCTGTTCCACATGGCCGGAACGCGCGTTGTCGTGCGCTGCCTTCGAGGGCAGCGAAATTTATGATGAAAATCAATCGTATATCTCGATGCGGCCTTGGTTCCGAGGCTGTTGCTGTCATCGTCTGCGGACGATTCGCGCTCCGGCCACGCGGTTTGGCGCCGGGAATGGGTCCGAAGCGCCTTCCGCGCGGCTCGGCGCTACAAATTCTTCGATCCGCAACAAAAAAAATGGCACAGCCCAGGGTTGCCGGGATTTGGCGGGTCGTGGGCGGTGACACGTCGTTTCGCGAAGAGCGAATAGTGCGTGTCGAAAAATAGATCGTTTCCTCGAATTTTTACATTCGAAATATTCCCCTTAACACCCTCCAGGCATGTCATTGACGCCGTCACGTATCGATCTCGATCCGAGGCAAAGTCTTTCATCCTTGCTTCGTCCCAGCGTGTATGTGTAAACTTTTCGGATAGAGGGTAAC
>JAYWAX010000587.1:0-3298 GCA_043782125.1 Acetobacteraceae bacterium
CCGGCGGCCAGCGCGGGACCGGACAGCACGGTCGATGGCAGCGGCCAAAACGGCGATTTCATGCCGTAGAACCCGGCCACGGCCAGAGAAAAGGCCGCCAGCACCCAGATGCTGTCATGCAGCAGACCCGCCAGCCCCATGCCCACCGCCGCGCAAAAACAGGTGCCGGTCAGGACCCAGAAGCGGTCGCCCAGACGATCGGAGACATAACCGAACCCCACGATCGCCAGGGCGCCAAAAACGTAGGGGATCGACGTAAACAGCCCGGCCTGCACGTTGGTGAGACCCAGTCCCTTCAGAATTTGCGGCAGGAACAGGTTCAAACCGACGCCCGCCATGCCGATGCCCGCGAAAATCACGGTAAAGATCAGCACGCGCGGATTGCCCATCGCGCTGAGGATGGAATGCGCGCGCACCGACTCGACCTCGTGCTTTTCCTTCGCGAGTTCGGCTTCCAGCCAGGTCTTTTCGTCCGCGCTCAACCAGTTGGCCTCGGCCGGGCGTTCGGTGAGCACGAACCAGACGGTGCAGCCGACGGCAACCGTGAACAGGCCCTCGCCGATGATCATCCATTGCCAGCCGCGCAGCCCCATGGCGCCGTCGAGCAGCAGGAGCGCGGTCGATAATGGTCCGCCGATCGCCGTCGCAAGCGGCAGCGCGGTCAGGAACAATCCCGTGACCCGGCCGCGATGGTTTTGCGGAAACCAACGATGAAAATACAATAGCAGGCCTGGAAACAATCCCGCCTCCGCCGCGCCCACCACGACCCGCATGCAAAAGAAGCTCCAGGGCCCGACGACCAGCGCGGTGGCGGCGGTGGCGAGCCCCCAGGTGACCATGATCCGCGCGAGCCAGGGACGCGCACCGACTTTTTCCAGGATGAGGTTGGAGGGGATTTCCAGCAGGCAATACCCCCAGAAGAACGCGCCCGCAGCCAGGCCGTAGATATAGGCCGTCAGTCCCAGATCCTTGTTCATGGTCAGGGAGGCGAAGCCCACATTGATGCGGTCGATGTAACAGAGGATATAGAGCAAAAAGCAATAAGGAAGCAGCCGCCAGTAAGCCTTCCGCATGGTCGTCCGTTCGAGTTCGGCGGTATCCATGTCTCGCTTCCTCCAGATTTATTTTCCCCAGTCAGCCCGACTCCCGGGCTTTCGGCAAGCGCGACAGAAGCGCGGCCACGACGCCGGCCCAGTCGCCCGGGGCCGGTTGGCGGAATAATCGTAACGATCGGTACCAAGGCGAATCGGTTCGATCAAGCAACCAGCGCCAGTCCGGCGCGTGCGCCAGCATGACCCAGGCGGGCCGGCCCAGAGCGCCCGCGACGTGGGCGGCGGAGGTATCGACGGAAATTGTCAGGTCCAGCGCCGCGATCAGCGCGGCGGTTTCGGCGAAGTCGGTCAAGGCGCGCGCGGGCATCGCCGTGCCCGGCAAATGACGGTCCGGCACCAGGTTGACGACATGCACGCCCGGGATGGACAGCAATGGCGCGAAGACCTCCGGCGGCGGGGTGCGGCGGCGGTCATTGCCGTGCAGCTTGTTGCCGGCCCAGGCGAGTCCGATGCGGAAACCGGGTGGGAGGCTGGCGCGGTGGGCCTCCGTCAGCGCCCGGTCCGCGGTCAGATAGAAATCCGGCGCGGGAATGGTGGTCAGCGCCGTGCCGAGAACGCGGGGCAGACTCATCTGATCGATCCAGACGTCGTGGCGCGGCAATGGCGCCGATTTTGGGACGATCCGCGCGCCCTCGATACATGACAGCAATGGAATAAGCGCGGGTTCGCATGCCAGAATCGGGCGGCCGCCGCGCCGGACGATTTCTGGCAAATAGCGGGCGAATTGGACGGTGTCGCCAAGCCCCTGTTCCGCGTGTACCAGGATTTCGCGCCCATTCAGGTCGCCGCCGTCCCAAACGGGACCTGGCAGGTCGATGAAATCGCAACGGAACCGGTCGTGCCGTTTGCGCCATTCGTACAGGGCGAAGCCGCGCGGCAAATCCCCCGCCAGCAAAGCCGCGACCGCCAGGTTCCAATGCGCCCGCGCATGTCCGGGCGCCCGCCGGATCGCCTCTTCCAGCGTCCCAATCCCCTCCGCCACCTTGCCCTGGGCGGTCAGGACAAAGCCCAGGCTGACATGCGCCTCGATCAGCGCGGGGTCGAGTGCGAGGGCGCGGCGGCAATGGGTTTCGGCCAACGGAAGGTCGTCGAGGTCCGTGTGGGCGTTGCCAAGATTAAGCCAGGCGTGCGCCAGCGACGGATCGAGTGCGACGGCGACGGACAGGGCGGCACGGGCCGCCTGGGATTGGCCAAGGGCGTTGAACGCGGTGCCCCGGTGATAATGCGATTCGGCGCAGGCGGGTGGCGCCCGGAGCGTTTCGGCGATCACCGCAGCGTGATCTCCGGCGAGGCTGTAGGCCCGGATCAGGTTGCGCCGCGCACCCGGATGGGCCGGATCGTCCGCCAGCGCGGCGCGAAACATGGGGATGGCGTCGGCGATCCGGCGGGCGCTGAGGTGGCGCAGACCGGCGAGATAAAACGGAATAGGCGCAAGGGCGGCGGTGTCCATCGACGGATCATGACGGGAAAGCGTTAGGGGGCGGTTAACGCGATCGCGTGTTTCATCGGGTTTGACGGCCGATTCGTCCGGCGACGGCGCGGACTTTGCCAGGGGCGGCTCGCCAGATCGCGAAAGCGGAGATCGCGGTGACGGCGACTCCGATCCAGAACGCGAGGCGGTAGTCGCCAAGCGCGTCGTGCAGGGCGCCGGTCACCCAGGGACCGGCGGCGCCGCCGGCGAGGGCCGCGAGCATGACGGTGCCGAAGATGCTGCCGAAGTGTTTGCCGTGGAAGATTTCGGCCACCATGGCGCCCATGACAGAGGTCAGGCCGTAGCCGAGCCCGCCTTGCGCGGCGACCATCAGGTAAAGCCAGACCATCGACGGGTCGTCGCGAAGCACGAGCAGGGACAGAAAGCAGATGGCGAAGCCCAGATTGGCGATCGCCCAGATCCACTCGCGGCCGATGCGGTCGGAAAGATAGCCAAGGGAAATCTGCCCGGCGACTCCGATCAGGCTGACCAGGCCCAATGCCCATGCCGACCGGTTCGAGGTGAAGCCAACTTCTTGAAGATATTTGGTCTGATGGACCTGGACCGCGTACCAGGCGTACAGCGCGCAAAAATACCCCAATGCCAGCCAGCGGAACCGCGCGGTGCGCAGGGCTCGGGCGAGGGTCCAATCGGTCGCAGCCCAGACGGGATCGACGATGTTCGACGGCGGCGGGACGCTGGCCGCGGTGGGCGC
>JAYWAX010000588.1:0-3297 GCA_043782125.1 Acetobacteraceae bacterium
CCCGGTCGAAGCGGTGCTGAGCGCCGAGCCCGGCCTGATCCAGGTCGCCGGTCAGCGCGTGCAGGTTCCCCGGTCCGCGCTTGGCGGTGGCACGATCCGCACCGGCGACTGGGTGTCGGTCAGCGGCCTGCGCGGGCCTGACGGCGACGTGATCGCCAGCCGGTTGGACCCGCGCGCGCCGGGCAAGGTGCTGGTGCGCGGTCCTTTGTTCATCCTGGACGGAGAACGCGCGATCGGTGGGTTGCCGGTGCGCACGCGCCGCGATCCAGGCGACATCGCCGGCACTTATGTGGTGTCGTCCGGCGATTACGCGACCGGTGCAATGACGGCCGAGACGATCCTTCCCGACCTGGTGGCGGGCAATCCGGCGGCCTTTTTCGGGCCGGGCACGGGCCAACTGGTGCTGCAAGGGCATGCGCGGATCGATGGTGGCACGGTTGCCATCGCGGGCGGGCTTCGGGCGACGGTGGCTTCGGGGACGGCGGTGCCGTTCATGCAGGGCGGGCCAGTCGTTATCGTGTTACGCACCCGTCCGGACGGTGCGCTTGTGGCGACGGCGATCCGGCCCTCGCCTGGCATGGCGCCGGTGAGCGGGGCAGGCATGGCGCCGCGTCTGGACGCGCGGGCGGCCGGGGCGGGCCTACATCGGCCGGTCTTGCAAATGGCACCGCATGCCGCGGGTGCGGCGCGGGCGGGCTCGGGGGCAGGGGCTGCCGCGGGCGGGTTGCGTGGCATTGCACCTCGGCTGACCGCACCGAAGTTGAAATTGTCGAGGTAACGTCCCGGGCCGGGTGTTCCGGCCGGACGCATATCCCGGGGTCAGGCCACGATGGCGTGACCCACCAAGAAGCTGAGGTGGTGCGCCAGCAGATCGGCCGCGGTGTCGGTCGCGGGCAGGCCGGTCAGCACCAGGCCGTGCGACACATCGGCCCGGTTCGCCAATGCGATCGCGTGGCCGCCGTCCAGCGTCGTATCGAACGCGGCGAAGGCCTCTGGGCTGGCGCCCGCGAGGTCGATGCGCAATTCGTAAATCCCGTATGCGAAGCCGGCGATGACCTCGATCCCCGCTGACGGCGCGAGACTCGCTTCGAAGATCGGTGCTTCGTCGTTGAGGATGGCCAGCGCGGGGGCGCCCAGAAAAGTCAGATTATGACCGTTTAGCCCGCCCGTGGCGCTGCCAGAGATCAGGCGGGCGCCAACCGTAACCGGCGTGCCGGAGGTGGCGAAACCCAGGGCATTCAGTTCGACGATATCGGCATGGCCGAAACCGTTGACGACGCCGCCCCGGGAAAACGCGTTGTTGGCGTCGTTGCCCGCGGCGGAGGACCAGTCCGCGAGGTCCGAACTGGTGGAGAACGGATCGAGGTTGGTGACGCCGTTATCGATCGAGAAATAGGCGCTGCCCCCCGCGTTGGGGCTGTGCGCGCCGGGTGCGGAGAAACGGAAGACATCCAGTGCGCCGATCCATTTCCCGTAGGTGCCGCCCATGGCGATACGGCCCAGAGCATGGGTGATTTCGTGTTCGACGACTCCGATCAGGTCGTATTTTCCCGCCACCGCCCGGTTGTTTGGATCGTACGCGAACAGCGTGCCGCTTTGGTCGGCGGCGAAACCCATCGTTCCGTCCGGCGCGCCGCCCATGGGCGACATCAGGCCAAGCGCCTTTTCCTGGGCAGAGGCGACATAGATCGTGCCGCCGCCGGACGGATCCGCGCCGGGCAGATTGTCGACGATGGTCTGCATCGCCGGGGAACTGACATGCGTGGCGAGATCGTTCTTGAACTGTGCGTAGGTGCGCCCGACCCCGCGGGTTGGTCCGGCGGCGCCCAGTACGCCGTTGCCAAGGGCGGAGCCGGCGACTTCGCCGTATCCGACGGCAATATCGATCTGGATTGGGTTGAGGATCAGCGATTGGATATATTGCGCCGCGAACGTGACCGCGGCGCGGAACGCCGCCGGGGCCGCCAGCGCCTGGCTGTCCCAGATCAGGTTAATCTTCGCCCCGGCGGCCGCCGCCTTGTCAATCGTGAACGCGCCATGCATCAGCGCGATGGCGTCCGCGTCGGCGCTGTATTGCGCGGCTGAAATGGTGATTCCGCTGCCGGTGTCGCTGACCTGGATCGACGACAGTTTGCCCGCTTTGACCGCCGCTTCCAGTTGATCCAACTTCGATCCGATATTGGCCAGCGTGTCCGTGACGGTGAATGCGCTGACATGGGCGTTGGCGGTCAAAGCCGCCGCCACCGCCGATGTCGCGCCGGGAACCGTGAAGGAAAATGTGCCCACGAATTTGCCGAGCAATGCCGCATCCGCGAGGAATTGCGTGTACCCAATGGTCAGGTTCGCGTATCCGGCGATCGAAACCGACGATATTTTTCCCAGTGCGGCGAGCGTGTCGAGTGCGGATTGGATGTTGGAGGCGGTGTCCAGAATGCCGAAGGACGAAACCCGGGCGTTGGCCTGAACCGCCGCCGCGTTCGCCGCCGACACGCCCCCCACAATCACCCTGTCCTGGGCTTCCAGCTTGCCGAACACGGCGTTGAACGCGAAGAATTGCGTCTGGTTCACCTGCAAGATCGTTCCGCCGGTCAAGCCGATCGACACGATTGTGGGATCGTTGGCCAGCGCCGCAAGCCCGTTCGCAACGCTGGTGGCGGTATCGGAAATCTTCACCGCGACGACATGCGCATTCGTATGGATCGCGGCGAGCCCCGCCACCGTCGCGCCGGTGACGGTGGCCTGATAATTTTGCGCGATCTTGCCAAGCGCTGCCGTATCGGCCGCCAACTGCGCCGCGGTCAGCGTGAAAGATGGCGAACCCGTCAGCTGAATCGCCGAGAGTTTCGTGTCGCCGTTCATCGCGTCGAGATTGGCGGCCACTGCGGCGGCGGTGTCGGTCACCGAAAAGCGGCGGATATGGAAGTTCGTCTGCGCGCCTGCGGCGGCGGCGGCTGACACGGCGCTGGCATCGGCCAGCCAGGTGCCGCCAATTTTGCTCAGGGCGGCAAGATCGTTGTTGTACTGTCCGGAAGCCAGCGTCAGGATCGATGAATCGGTCAACTGGATCGCGGTGAGTTTCGAAAGAGTGTTCAGCGCGTCCAACGCCGCGACGATATTGGCGCCGGTGTCGCTGACGGAAAACGCCCGGACATGGGTGTTCGCCTGCATCTGCGCGGCGGCTGCGACGGTTGCGCCGGAGATGTTCAACCCATAATTCGCGGGCAGCCGGGCGAACACCGCGCCAAAGGCCGCGAACTGGGTCAACGTCACCGCCAGCGGCGCGCCGTCGGCCACGGA
>JAYWAX010000589.1:0-3296 GCA_043782125.1 Acetobacteraceae bacterium
GGTTGCCAACCATTCGTGTCATGGTCCGCGTAGGCGGACCACCCACGCCTTTGTATTTGTTGGCGGAAGGCGTGGGTCCTCGGCCTTCGCCGAGGATGACGCCATGTAACGGCCGGTGTCAGTTCATTGGCCACCTGGTGTCGTTCCCCACACCCTTGAATCGCACCCGGATCGCCATGCCTGTTTGCGCTCGCGCGGGGCCTGTTGTATCGGTTTCGCGATCAACGTGAGGGATTCCCATGCGCCGGCTTCCACATCTAATCGCGGCCCTGATTCTCCCGCTGGCCCTCGCGGCCGGCAGTCCGGCCCAGGCCGCGTCCAACTGCGTGTCGGTGGCCGATCAATCGGCGTACGAGGTTCTGTCGCTGCGCACGCAGATGATTCTGCTGGCCACGAAATGCGGACGGGACGCCGATTACAACAACAACTTCATCCGCCGTTTTCAAGGCGGGTTGCAGGCCAACGACGCGACGGTGACCAATTACTTCCGCCGGGTTTATGGCAGCTCTGGGCAGGGCCGGAAGGACAGCTTCGCGACGGAGCTGGTGAACGTCATGTCGCAGCAGGCGAACGCGCAGGGCACAGAATATTGCGCGCGCGCGGGGTTCATCGTCAATGAGATGATGGCGCTGCGCACGATGGAAGAACTGATCCAGTACGCGGCGGTCAAGGATCTGGCGCCGGTTGGGACCAGCATGTGCCCCGCCGGCGGACGCCGGTAAGATACCTTTTGGGGACGCCGGTAATACCGGCTGTCCAAACGGTTGACTGATCGCAAGGTGCTCTCCGCGTCATGGCACGCCCCGAGCGGGCCGGCGGTCACGGCACACCATCGCGGCCGTGGGCACGATCAGCGGAGGGAACACCCCTCGCCCAATCGCCGTGCCGCGACCGATGGCCCGCTCGGGGGCGTGCCATGACGCCGGGGACTCGGGGGTGTGCCATGACGCCGGGGACTCGGAGGCGAGCCATGACGCCGGGGCGCGGGCTCCGCCAGGAACCAGGCGTTCATCCGGTTGGCGCCCAGAAGTGGCGGCTATTCAGCCGCTTTCGCCACCGTGCGCCGCGCCCTTAATCGGCGGATACGGCGTGCATCGGATTCCAAAATGCGGAATTCCAGGCCGGAGGGGTGACTGATCACCTCGCCTTTCGCGGGCACGCGCCCGGCGAGGGTGAAGACAAGGCCGCCGACGGTGTCGATATCGGCGTCGCGCTCGTCCTGCGTCAGGATCGGGCCAAGGCGGTCCTCGAACGCGGCGACGGGCAGGCGGGCGTTCAGGTCCAGCGCGCCATCGGGGCGTTCGGCGATCATGGGGACTTCTTCGTCGTCGTGTTCGTCGGCGATGTCGCCGGTTATGGTTTCGACCAGGTCCTCGATCGTCACGAGGCCGTCGATGCCGCCGTATTCGTCCACGACAAGCGCCATGTGCATACGGGCCTGGCGCATTTGCAGCAGCAAATCCAGCACGCGGACGCGCGGTGCCACCATCAGCGGCTTGCGTAAAATGGCGTCCAGGGAGAAGGCCTCGGGGCGGCCGACATAGGCGAAGACGTCCTTGACGTGGACCATGCCGACGATGTCGTCGAGTTGTTCGTGGTAAACCGGCAGGCGGGAATGGCCGTCGCCGCGGATCTGCTCGATGGCCTGTTCCAACGTCAGATCGGCGCGCATGGCGACGATGTCGGCGCGGGGGACCATGACGTCGTCGGCGGTGGTTTCGCGCAGGCGCAGAATATTGTGGATCAGCACGCGTTCCTGGCGGTCGAGTTCCGACGGCGGCGCGGCGGCTTCCGGCACATCGGCGGCTTCCTGCATCAGTTCCGCGATGGATTGCCGCAGCGTCGGCTCTGTGGCGGGGCGTCCGAGCAGGTTGCGGATGCGGTGGACGAAGGAACTTCGCGTTCCGCTCATGTGCGTTTCCAGGGGTTGGGGACGCCGAGACGATGGAGCAGGCGGGCTTCGGCCATTTCCATGCGGCGGGCGTCGCCGGGGTGGTCGTGGTCATGGCCCTGCAGATGCAGCGCGCCATGCACGACCAGATGCGTCAGATGATGGGCGACGCGGCGTCCGGCGGCGGCGGCTTCGCGCCGGATCACGCCCAAAGCGAGGACCATTTCGGGCGCCGGGGATTCGTAGGTAAGGACGTTGGTGGGTTTGTTTTTGCCGCGATGGCGGGCGTTCAGGTCCTGGACCAGGCGGTCTCCGGCCAGCACGACATCGGCGTCGGCGGACGCGATTATCAGCGCCCGGGCAACGAGCGCACCGGCGCGGGGCACGACGCGGTGCCAGGCTGGGTCCATGACGGTGACCCGAAGTCGATTTTCGGCCTCCTGGTGAAAGGAGGCCCGCCGTCTGTGCGGTTCCATTGTCCTTGTCGCGGGTCTGGCCCGATGACTGTGTTCGAAGGCGCAGTATGGCGGATGCGGGGGCGGGATGCCAGCGGGGTGTGAGCGCATCATGGCCCAAAGGAGATACGGGCCGCTGCTCAGGTGGCCGGAACCGCCGCGACGAGATCGGTCTTCGAAAAGTCGTCCCCCTTGAACAACAAGGGAAGATCGTTCGCCTTCGCCAGTGCGTAAGCGGCGCAGTCGCCAAAATTCAGCCGCGCGGGGTGACGGCCCTTGCCGACGCGGAGAAACGCCTCCCGGGCGACGCGGGCGAGATTTGCGTCGTGGGGCACGATCTCCATATTCAGGCGGGCCAGCAATGCGTCGAGCGGTTCCCAGATGTCCGCGCAGCCTGTCGCCCCAGATAGCACCATGCTCGCCTCCTGTAAGCTGACTGCCGACATGAAGCAGGTGCTCGCGGCTAACATCGCATCGACGAAACAGTCTTTCTCAGGCTCGTTTCTTACGATCGCGACGATCGCGGACGTATCGGCCACGATCGCGGTCAAACGCCGTTCTCGTCGTATAATTCGTCGTCGGTCATCGGCTTATGCCGCGCCATCAGCGCCGCGCCGCGGGCCACGATGCGGTCGATATCCTGTTTGATGGACGCTATGGAGGTTGCCGGGAGAGCTCCTTGGCGAACGCCACGATCGATGAATTCCGCGCCTGCCAGTTCCAGCGTGCGCCGGACCGCCGCAACCGTGGCGGGCGCGACTTTCGACAGGCCGTGCTGCTCCTCCAGCCGGCGCAGGGTCACGACGGAGATGTGGGCGTCGCGGGCCAGGGTGGCCTGGTCGATCCGTAGCAATGCGCGGGCGGCGCGGATTTGTTCGGGCGTGATCAGCATGATCGGTTTCTATCATTGACCGGATGTCCGGGCAAGCAACACGATCGGGCTTTGGACA
>JAYWAX010000590.1:0-3295 GCA_043782125.1 Acetobacteraceae bacterium
TCAGCGCGGTCGACTCCGGCAAATGCACGACATCGCCCGCTTCCTGTCCCGATTTTTTCCATTCGCGGCGCATTTGTTGGGGCAGGAAAATGTGAAACCCGCGGGCGAAGGCCAACACGAATGCGAGGATATGCGCGCCGATATGGTCGTTGAAAATTTCCCGGAAATTCGTGACCTTCAGCGGGTGCGAGATCAGCGCGTCGTGGTAGTATCCCGCTGCCGGCGCGATCTGCGGGGCCTGGAGCCAGCGCAATTTCGTCGCTTTCGCCAGCAGTTCGGCGGGCATCCATCCGAACGCTCCGTCGGCGTCCACGATTTCGCGTGCCGCCTGTGCCGCGTTGTCCACGACGATCACCCGGGCTTCCGGGACTTCCGCGGTCAGGCGGGCGGCCCAGGTGCGGTAGGTGTCATTCTGAGGGGGGAGCATGACGAATTTGAATGAGTTGGCGCCTGGCATGAACCGCTCTCCCGATCTTCGCGCCCCGTTTGTCCTGGGCAGCGGCGGAACAGTGGCGTGCCCGAAGCTGGCGATCAATGCCGGGCACCGGAGCGGCCGAAAATACGGGCGTTTCCCATGAACGCGGCCGTACGGGCCGGGGCGTTGTATTTCGCGTGCGTTTTCGCGGCGGGGTTCGTTTTGGGCACGATCCGCGTGCTAGCGGTCGCACCGGCGATCGGCGCGACCGCCGCAGTATCGCTGGAATGCCCGGTGCTGCTTGGTTGGAGCTGGTTCGTCTGCGGGCGCATTCTCGCCCGTCGGGACGCGCCTGGCCGATGGTCTGGGCGTTTCGCCATGGGCGCGGTGGCGTTCGCGCTGACCATGGCCGCGGAACTGGGTTTATCGCTGACGGCAGGGGGTGGCTCGGTTCGTTTGTTTTGGTCGCAATATCGAGACCTGGCGGGCGCAATTGGATTGTCCGCACAAATTATCTTCGGTCTTTTGCCGCTGGTTCGTTGACCCGTCGGATGCTGCGGTGCATCATGCTTGCCGCCCTTGGTCCGATCCGCTAGCAACACGGCGCTTCGCGGAGCGGCCCCAGGATACGATACGCGAAACTGGGGACGCGCCCGCTGGCCAATCTTTATGACAGCACGGCGCGCCCGGGGGTGCGCCTCGAAAGGATAGCCTCATGGCCCGCAATAAAATCGCGCTGATCGGCGCCGGAAACATCGGCGGCACGCTCGCCCACCTGATCGGCCTCAAGGAACTGGGGGACGTCGTACTGTTCGACGTGTTCGGTGGCGTTGCCGCCGGCAAGGCGTTGGATATCATGCAGTCCGGCCCGGTGGACGGGTTCGACTCAAACATGACGGGCGGCTCCGATTACGCGGCGATCGCCGGGGCGGACGTGGTTATCGTGACCGCTGGGTTCCCGCGCATGCCCGGCATGTCGCGCGACGACCTGATCGGTAAGAACGCCGGTGTGATCGCGACGGTCGCCGAGGGCATCAAGACCCATTGCCCGAACGCGTTCGTGATCTGCATCACGAACCCGCTGGACGCGATGGTGTGGGTGATGAAGGAGAAGTCCGGACTTCCGGCGAACCGCGTGGTCGGCATGGCGGGCGTTCTGGACAGCAGCCGCTTCCAGTTGTTCCTGGCACAGGAATTCGGCGTGTCTGTCGAAGACGTTCGCGCCTTCGTACTGGGCGGTCACGGCGATACGATGGTGCCGCTGACGCGTTACTCGACCGTCGCGGGCATACCGATCCCCGATCTGATCAAGATGGGATGGACAACGCAGGCAAAGATTGACGCGATCGTCGAGCGGACCGCAAATGGCGGCGGCGAGATCGTGAAGCTGCTGGAACGCGGCAGTGCGTTCTATGCACCGGCCGCCTCCGCCATCGCGATGGCGGAAGCTTTCTTGAAAGACAAGAAACGGGTTCTGCCCTGCGCCGCCTGGCTCACAGGCCAGTACGGCCAAAACGAGCTTTATATCGGCGTCCCCGTCGTGATCGGCGCGGGCGGCATAGAGCGGATCGTCGAGATTGAACTTAACCCCGCCGAACAGGCGGCGTTCGACAAGTCCTGCGCTGCGGTGAAGGAACTGGTCGACGCAGCGAAAGCCCTCATCTGATGAATATCCACGAATACCAGGCCAAGGAACTTCTGAAACGCCACGGCGTTGCGGTTCTGGACGGATATATCGCGTGGACGGCCGATGAGGCCGCCGCCGCTGCGGAAAAGCTCCCGGGCCCGGTATTCGTGGTGAAATCGCAAATTCATGCGGGCGGGCGGGGTGCCGGCCGGTTCGCGGACGATCCCGACGGGAAAGGCGGGGTTCGCCTCGCCCGGTCCGCGGCGGAGGTTCGCGCCGCCGCCGACGCCATGATTGGCCATGTGCTGGTCACCAAACAAACGGGCGCTTCAGGACGGCCCGTCCATCGTGTCTACGTGGAAGCGGGCTGCGACATCGCTCGCGAGCTTTATTTTTCCCTTTTGGTCGATCGTGTCAGCGGGCGGATCACCATGGTCGCCTGTGCCGAGGGCGGGATCGACATCGAGGACGTCGTGGCGAATCATCCGGAGAAAATTTTACGGGTTGCGATCGATCCGGCGACGGGCTTGTCCGGGCATCACATTCGCACGTTGACGTTCGGGCTCGGTCTGTCCGGCGATCAGGCGAAGGCATTCGGGAAACTGGCGCAGGGGCTTTATGCGGCGTTCATCGGCCTCGATTGCGCGATCGTCGAAATCAACCCGTTGGTCGTGACCAAGGCCGACGCGGTGATCGCGCTGGATGCCAAAATCAGCTTCGATGACAGCGCGTTGTTCCGCCATCCCGAACTGGGAAAACTGCGCGATGAGGCGGAGGAAGATCCGAAGGACCTCGAAGCCGAGAAACACGGGCTGAATTACGTCGCGCTCGATGGCAATATTGGCTGCATGGTGAACGGCGCGGGCCTCGCCATGGCGACGATGGACATTATCAAGCTTTACGGCATGGCGCCGGCGAATTTCCTCGATGTCGGCGGCAGCGCGACGAAGGAACGGGTGACGGCGGCGTTCAAGATCATTCTGTCCGATCCGAATGTCGAAGGCATTCTGGTCAATATTTTCGGCGGCATCATGCGCTGCGACGTGATCGCGGAGGGCGTGGTCGCGGCGGCGCGCGATGTTAGCCTGTCGGTGCCTCTGGTCGTGACCAAGGCCGACGCGGTGATCGCGCTGGATGCCAAGATCAGCTTCGACGACAGCGCGTTGTTCCGCCATCCAGAGCTGGGAAAACTGCGCGATGAGGCAGAGGAAGATCCGAAAGAGCTGGAAGCGGCCAGGTACGGGCTGAACTAT
>JAYWAX010000591.1:0-3294 GCA_043782125.1 Acetobacteraceae bacterium
GCCGGGAACGACCCGGACGCGGCGCTGCCCCATTTCCGGCGGGCGGCGGCATTGGGCCATCCGAAGGCCATGGCACTGACCGGACCGGAAGCCGCCACGGCAGGATGAAAATCAGGATATTCCAAACAACTACCCTGTCCAGCCTCCATGCGCGTGAGGAGTCACACTCCTCTGGCGTTACGGATGAAGGCGCGGATCAGCGCAGGATCCTTGATCCCCTTCGCCCGCTCCACACCCGAGGACACATCGACCGCCGCCGCGCCAGACGCCCGGATCGCGGTGGCGACATTGTCCGGATCGAGGCCACCCGCGAGAATCCACGGGCCAGGGGCAGCCCAGTTGGCGGTCAGGGTCCAATCGAAGCTGACGGCATTGCCGCCGGGCCGGGTCGCGCCTGGCGGCGGCTTCGACTCGATCAGCAGGGCATCGGCGCCATGCATACCGGTTGGCAGATCGGCGGGTACCGCGACCCCCGCCGCGTGCCAGACCGGCCGCCCAAAGCGCGCGCGCACCGCAGCAACCATGTCCGGCGCACCGTAGAGTTGCAGAATGTCGAGCCGGACCTCGGCCAGGGCGTCGGCGATGGTGGATATCGCCGGGTTCACGAACAAGCCCACACGCGGCGGTCCGCCGGGGTGAGGCGCCGTCAGTTCGCGGGCTTTGGCGGGTGTCACAAAACGCGGGGACGGCGGGAAAAACACGAACCCGATCCAGTCTGCGCCACCGGCGATCGCGGCTTCAACGCCCGGAACATCGGCGAGGCCGCAAATCTTGACGCGCGCCATGTCAGGCGCGCGGCGCCAGCATTTGGCCGGACCTGAGTTCCTGGTGTTTGGCATCCAGCAGACGCAACGCTTCCTCCGCCTGGCGGGCAGCGCGGCGATGGCGGTATTCGGCGATACGCACCCGCAGGCCGCCCAGAAGAAAGCCAAAGCCCAATGTGGCGAGCAAGGCCAGGGACAGAGGCGGTTCGAAGGGCAGTGCGCCGATGGGAAACAGATCGATCCGGACCGGTTCCATGTTCGATAGCGCAAACAGCACGAGCAACAGCAGAAGCGGCACCCCGGCGATCCAGCGCAAAATACCGCGCACCTTCACGACGCACCACGGGTGGGGGCGGGCAGACGTTCGGGTTTCGTGGCGTTCACACGCTCCCGCAATTCCTTGCCGGCCTTGAAGAAGGGCACCGATTTTTCTTCCACGGGGACCGATTCTCCGGTCCTCGGGTTCCGTCCGGTTCGGGCATCCCGGTGCTTCACGGTAAAGGCGCCGAAGCCGCGCAGTTCCACCCGCGCGCCGCGTGCCAGTGCGGCGGTAATCTCATCGAAAATCGTGCCGACGATGGTTTCGATGTCCGCGCCGCGCAAATGCGGATGGTCTGCCGCGAGCCCGGCGATCAGCTCTGACTTGGTCACGCCCGCTTCTCCATTCAGAGTTACTCGGTCCAGGATCGACGTTGCCAGACGGCCCAGGGGAGGTCAAGCATAACACGTTGGGAAATCAGGGTTTTCCACAGACTCTCGAGGACCGGGGAGAGTTCGCTCGCCAAGACGCGGCCGGCCAGTCCGGTGGTCGAAATATCCTCCACCGGCAGATTGGCGGGCACGCTCTTGTCGGTTTCCAGCCACTTCTTCGCGTCGTACTCGTCGCCGATCGCGTCGATCAAGCCCAGTTTCAGGGCCTGACGCCCGGTATAGGGCCGCCCGTCCGCGAGCGCCCGCACCGCTTCGGGGGTCATGTGCCGCCCGGCCGCCACCATGCCGACGAACTGGTCGTACATATCCAGGACGAGGCCATGCAGCACCTCCCGTCCAGCCGGGCTTAGCGGTTTCGTCAAACTCGGCTGATCCTTCAGCGGTCCAGAGGTGATCGCCTCGGCGGTGACGCCGAGTTTTTCCAGCAGGCCGGAGAGTTCACCGGTTTCCATCAGCACGCCGATCGATCCGGTGATCGTGGATTCGCGGGCAAACACCCGGTTGGCGGGCATCGCGATCATATAGCCCGCCGACGCGCCAAGCCCGGCCATCACGGCGACGACGGGCTTTTTCTCCGCGACGGTGGCGATCGCCCGGTACAGCGACTCGCCGCCGGCGACACTGCCTCCGGGGCTGTTAATGGCGACGATCAGGGCTTTTACGTGCGGATCGCGGCCGGCGGCGCGGATCGCCTCCACCAGTTTCCGGTCTTCGGTGATGATGCCGGAAACGGGCAGACGGGCGATGCGCGCGCTGCCCGTGGGACCACCGAGACCGGCGCCACGCAGGCCGGCCAGCACGGCGATCGTGGCGATGGCGACGGTCAGGGTGCGCCACAGGATCAGCCGCCGTTTCAAACGGCGCCGGTCCAGCAGAAGATCGACGTCAAGCGCCATGGGTCAAGCCGGTCATGTGAGTTTGCCGATATCCCTGAAAAGCATCGTGGCCCGGTTTACCCGGATCGCGCGCCCGGCGAAATGCCGGACTGGCGATCCCGGCGAACCGGGCCACGTTGTCGAGCTCGAAACGCGCCGTCCAGCCGTGCCTCCGGGATGGGACACGGCGGACAGCGCGATCCGGATCAGTTGTTGTCGGTCATCTGGTTGCGGCGACGGATCGCCGCGCCAAGGATATCGCCCAGAGAGGCACCCGAGTCCGAAGACCCGAATTCGGCCATGGCCTGCTTCTCTTCCTCGATTTCCTTGCCCTTGATGGTCAGGGTCAGTTTGCGCGCCGCGCGATCCACGGACACGATCCGCGCATCGACCTTTTCGCCGATGGCGAAGCGGTCCGGACGCTGATCGCCCTTGTCGCGGGCCAGTTCCGCCCGCCGGATGAAGCCGGTGAGGACGTCGTTGACCTTGACCTCGATCCCGTTGGTCTGGATCGCGGACACCACGCAGGTGACGATGTCGCCTTTGTTAACGGTGCTGAGCACAGTCGCCGCCGGGTCGTCGCGGGTCTGCTTGATACCCAGGGAGATGCGCTCTTTCTCGACATCGACGTCGAGGACCTTCGCTTTGACGATCTCGCCTTTTTCGAACTTGGTCATCGCCAGTTCGCCAGGCTCGTCCCAGGACAGGTCGGACATGTGGATCATGCCGTCGATGTCCGCGGACAGGCCGATGAACAAGCCGAACTCGGTGATGTTGCGAATCTCGCCTTCGACTTCCTGGCCGATCGGATGAAGTTCGACGAACTCCTCCCACGGGTTGCGCTGCACCTGCTTGAGTCCCAGCGAAATCCGGCGTTTGCCGCTGTCGACGTCCAGCACCATGACGTCCACTTCCTGGCTGGTCGAAACGATCTTGCCGGGATG
>JAYWAX010000592.1:0-9103 GCA_043782125.1 Acetobacteraceae bacterium
CGCCCCGAGGCCAAAACCCGCCTCATGGTCTCCCCCGCCGATGAAACGCCCACCCATCCGCACGACGTCCAGCCCGAGGAAATCGACATCGCCACCGGCATCGACCGCATGCAACAGGCGTTGGATATCGCAGTCCACCGCATCGAACACGCCTGGGCCGGCCTCCGCACCTTTACACCGGACGGAAGTCTTGCGTTTGGGTGGGAGCCATCGTGCGAGGGGTTCTTCTGGTGCGCCGGACAGGGCGGTTACGGCATCCAAACCGCCCCCGCCGCAGGCCGCCTGACCGCCGATCTGGTACTGGGCTGTGACCCTGGCGAGGCGGTGGGCGCCGTCGCCCAGGTCGATCCGGGACGGTTTCGGGTGGGGTAGGGGGGCGCGCCGTGGCCATGTCTTTGGGCGTCAAATCGGGTTCGGGCGAGCCTGGAGACGGAGGGGAACGGAATTACCATGATTTTTCATCGCATAAGGGCTGTTCCGGTCAAACACACGATCGCTATCGCAAGCAACCACCAATAGATAAGCTGCTGCTCTGTTCTCCTACCCTTCGAGATAACAATGCTCCGCAACATCCGCCTGCTTTATATTCATAACTTTCTGACGGCTTTTTGTCCGCACTGGCCGTTTCAGGTGATCTATTTCGCGACCATCGCGGAGTCCTATACGATAGCCATGTCCGTCATGGCGGTGGAGACTCTCGCGGCGGCGCTGTTCGATATTCCGGCGGGCATTTTCTCCGATCGCGTGGGGCGGCGCCTGACGATGAGCTGCGGTTCGCTGTGCATGGCTCTGGCCTTGATCTGCTACGCCACCGCAAGTGGCGTCGCGATGCTATATATCGGCGCGATGCTGGTGGGGCTAGGTCAATGCCTGTTCAGCGGCAACAACAACGCGTTGCTGTATGAAAGCCTGCAATCGGAAGGCCTGGAAGGCGAATATCATCATTATCGAGGAACCGCGGGTAGTATGTTTCAACTCGCCCTTTCCGCGTCGGCCTTTTTCGCGATTTGGTATAGCCGATTTGGATTGCCCGCCATATATGCGCTGGCAATTGTGCCACAGGTTTTGGGTGTTTGCGTCAGCTTGTTGTTCCAGGAACCCCGCGTTCATGCGCACGCGCGCCCAAAAGGAATTGCGATTCTGAAAGAAGCATGCCGCGAAACCTGGCACAACCCACGGCTTTTTTGGCTTGTGATCGCAAGGTCCATTAATTACGGCGCGGGCGAGTCAAACTTCAAATTTCAAAGCGCATTCATCAACATGCTATGGCCAATCTGGGCTGTGGGATTTTATCGCGGATTGAACCATGCCCTGGGTTTTGCCGGGTTCCGCCTCGCTGGACGAGCGATCGAACGGTTCGGCGAACCCTGTCTTTTCGTCGCGCGCGACATATACTGGTTTACGACGCAGATGCTGGCGTTGGCTCTGAACAGTTTTGTGTCGCCGCTTATCATCCTGTCGGGCGCGCTTTTTTTCGGCCCTGGCGAGGTCGCCAGCGATCACCTGATGCAGAAAGAATTCACGGATGAACAACGCGCGACGATGGGTTCCATCGCTTCGTTCATCACCAGCATCGTTTTCGCCGTTGTCGCCCTTTGCGTCGGCGCGATATCGGACCGTTTCGGTGTCGCGGCCGGACTTGGTTTCGGCATCGCGGTGTGCGTGCTGGCATTGCCAGTCAATTTATGGCTGTTCCACACGCACTTCAATTCTTGGAAGGGCGGCGAGGTTTGAAGACCGGCGGCCACACCCGCACGCCATCTGTATGACTTGAGCCTTCCGCTGATTCTGGCGCCACGTTTCCCGCACCGCGGCTCCCCGCGCCGGGCATCGCCGGTCTTATGACACCGGCGACCCACCTTCCGGAACCGCCTGCCGCAAAGCACTCAAAGACTCCCCCAGCGTCGCATCCAACCGCTCATACATAAGAAGATCGAAACTCTCCGCCCCCGCCTGTTGCAAAGCCCGGATATACGCCAACCGATCCTCCGGCCGCACCGCCACCGGCGGATACCCCCCGCGCAACAACACCAAATTCATGAACAGCCGCGCCGTCCGCCCGTTCCCGTCATTGAACGGATGAATCTCCACCAGCCGCCGATGCGCCGTAAACGCCGTCGCTGGCGTATCCAACGCCGCCGGCAACCACCCCGCGAAATCCCCCATCAACCCCGGCACCTCCGCGGGCGAGGGAAACGCACGCCGCCCAATATCCGTCAAAACAAACCGCCCTCGATCGGCATAACGTCCCGCGATCCCGGGCTCGGAACGTTGCACCACCAACCCGTGCAACGTCCGGACATCCATCTCCGTAAGACGCGTTCCCCGCCGCGCGAGCGCCCGCACATACCGGATCGCCTCGTAATGATCGATCGCCTCCATGTGATCTTTCAGCGGCTTGCCGCCGATCGTAATCCCGTGCTCCACCACCAGCATCGTTTCGGACGCAGTAAGAGTATTCCCCTCAATCGCGTTCGATGTATAAGTAATCTCAATATCCTGGACGTGCTCGAAATTCTCCAATCCCCTGGGCGTCGCAAGACGGAGCCTGTCAAGCTCGGCTTTCTTCCCGGCGATTTCTTCCAATACCTTGTCCATAATTCGTTCTATGCCGATGGCCAGAACCAGGTCAAGGCAACCCAATAAGCGATTTCTGGCAGTGCGCCGCGACGCATGAACGTGGCGTCATCGGCAACGGCCTCCGCGCTGAATTCGAAGCTCAAGTGGCCGCGCTGTCTTAACCTTGGGCGTAAGCCGCCATGACGGCGCCGCGGTACAGGTAAATGACGCGAATGTGCGCGCGCAATGGAACCCGCGAGATATTTTCCACAATGACCTTCGACCCGATCATGCTACAATCCAACCGCGGCGGGCCCAGAAACAGCAACGCCGCCGAGGAAATGAAGGGCGCCACGGCCGCGCCGCGACGCTTGTCGAGAGAGGGCTTCATGGTCACGACCACCATTATCGCCGATCCCGTGCGCGTCCGCCTCCGCGCGGCGCTGCACGAGATATACGGAGATCGTCTTGAACGTGCGATCCTGTATGGCTCACGGGCGCGTGGCGATGCGCATCCGGGGTCCGACTACGACGTGGCCGTGTTCCTGCACGGAATGACCGATCTCGGTGTCGAGCTACACCGCCTCGCCTATCTGGAATCCGCCATCATCGACGCAACCGGCGAGATCATGCACGCCATGCCCCACCGCGCCGGCTCCTACAACGAACGCACACCCCTGATGCGGGAAATCCGCCAGGAAGGGGTCGAGCTCTGACACCGGAAACCGGATACTTTCTCGCGAAAGCGCGCAGGCTTCTCGGAGAGGCCGACGCCATGCTCGGCATCGCGCTCAACGAAGCGGCGGGCCGCACCGCATACCTCGCCGGATTTCACGCCGCGCAGGCGTTGATTTCCGAACGAACGGGACGCGCGGTGAAAAGCCATGGAGGCGTAAAGGCAGAATTTCACCGGCTGGTCAGGGGAGACCGGCGTATCGACGACGAACTTCGCGCTTTCCTGGGCTTTGCCTACAACATCAAGGCGATTGCCGATTATCAGGCAGGCCCAGGCTCCGGCGTATCGCCCGAACTGGCGAGGGAAGCCGTCGAAATAGCCAGGCGCTTCGTCGACACGATCGGGGGCGTGATCGAGCAAGCGGGCGATACGCGAACAGATTGAATCCCGCTCTTCACCCGGCGCTGCCCTCACGTTTGCCCTCCCCACCGCTCAGGCCTACCTTCTGACAAATCCCCACGGGAGCCCCACCCATGCTGTCCGAAGCAGACAATGTCCTCCTCACCCGCACCGGCCCCACCACCGGCATGGGCCACCTGTTTCGCCGCTTCTGGCACCCCATCGCCCTCGCCGCCGAGCTTTTCGACGCTGACGGCCCCCCGATCCGCGCCACCATCCTGGGCGAAGACTACAGACTCTTCCGCGCCACCGATGGCACCGTTGGCGCCGTCTCCCCGCGCTGCCCGCACCGCGGCGCCGATCTGTTCTTTGGCCGCAACGAAAACGGCGGCATCGCCTGCGCCTATCACGGCTGGAAATTCGCCACCGATGGACGCTGCCTCGCCATCCCCACCATGGAACCCGGCCCCGCAAGAGACCGCGCCGAAGAAAATGTGCGCCTCCACGCCCTCCCCACAAAAGAAGCCGGCGGTTTCATTTGGGCTTACCTTGGCCCCCGCGAAACCATGCCGGACCTGCCCGAACTGGAATTCCTCACCCTCCCCGCCGCCCATTCCTTCGTGTCCAAAAAGCTACAACAATGCAATTGGGCGCAGGCATGCGAGGGCGGGCTCGACACCGCCCATTTCTCCTTCCTCCACATGCCCGTCTCCGACGCGAAAGACGTCACGGACCGGTTGATGACGAAGGTTTCCTCCGATCCCGATACCGTCCGCTGGATGCGCGCCGACGGCACCCCGCGCTTCACCATCCTCGACCACCCCGCGGGCCTCGTTCTTGGCGCCGCCCGCCGCGGCGACGGCGATAATCATTACTGGCGCATCAGCCAATTCCTGATGCCCAACCACGGCCTGACCCCCAACGCCTTCCCGGGCGAAAACTACCACGGCCAATGCTGGGTTCCGATCGACGACACGTCGTGCTGGATTTACAATTACACCTGGAACCCCGACCGCCCCCTGACGGAAACAGAACGCGCCCGTTTCGCCGCCGGCTCCGGCGTCCACGCCGAAACCGACGCAAACCACATCCCGATCAGGCGCCGCGAAAACGATTACCTCATCGACCGCCACAAACAAAAATACGAGACCTACACGGGCATCGACGGGGTGTCGGAACAGGACGCCGCGATCCAGGACAGCCAAGGCCTGATCGCAGATCGCGCGACGGAACATCTCGGCCCCACCGACATGGGCATCGTCCGCTTCCGCCGCCTGATCCTGGCCGCCGCCAAAGCCCTCCGCGACGGCCAACCCCCACAGGCCGCCGCCCACCCCGGCGCGTTCCGGGTCCGCGGCGGCGGCGCCATCGCCCATTCCAGCATCCCCCTGTCCGAGGTCATGCGCGCCCGCTTCGGCGACGAACACGGCCGTGCCCCCGCCACCTCCCACGCCAAAGCCGCCGAGTAACCCCAATCGCCGAAAGCCAACTCTGACCGGAGACCCCCATGCGCCCGCTGCCGGAAGCCAAAATCACCCGCTCCGCCGAGGTCGAACCCACCGCCTTCGGTCCCCTCTCCGAATATCGACGTATGACCGGCCAGGACGGACACCCGCTGTTCACCGGCGTGCAGACCTGCGCGCCCGGCTATGCGACCCCGCTCCACTGGCATCCCTATGTCGAAAGTCTGTTCGTCCTGGAAGGCACCATGGAAGCCTGGCTGGAGGGCCAGGACCCCGTCCACCTCCAACCAGGCGACATGATCGCCATCCCCGCCTGCGCCCCGCATGTCTTCCGCACCTTCGGCGACCAAACCCTCCGTATTCTGGGCATTCACGCCTCGCCCGCCCGGATCGTGCATGTCGTAAGTGACCAATCCGCCACAGTCTGATGCAGAAATACAACTGAGGCGAAATCAATCGGCACCTTCCCGCCATAATTGACCATGATGTCGCCATTCCCCGCAGGCCACATACGCCGGTCCTGAACGGAATGGAGACCGCCATGTGCACGACGACTTTTGGCACGCTGACCTTGGCCGCGATGCTCGACGACCCGCTGATCCAGGCGATGATGCACAGCGACGGGGTGTCGCAGCGCGAACACACCGCCCTGCTGTTCCGGGTCAGAGACACGCTGGAAGGGAGAATGCTGTACAGCCATCCGCACCGGGAACCGGCGCGCGCCTGAACCTGGGCTTTTGGAGCTGAAATGGTTGCCAGTGACGGATTTACCGCGTTCCTGCGCGAACAACTCGCGCCCCTTGGCTATGTCGCGACGCGGCGGATGTTCGGCAAAACCGGCGTATTCTGCAACGGCCTGATGTTCGGGATGGTGAACGCCGACACGCTTTATTTCCGTGTCGACGACCTGAACCGGGCGCTGTTCAAGGAAGCTGAGTCCGCACCGCCCCTCACCTACCAGAAGCAAGGCCGCGACATAAGTCTCGCCTTTTGGCAGGCGCCAGAGCGGCTGTTCGACGACCCAGAGGCGCTGGTCGCCTGGGCGCGTGCGGCGCTGGCGGCGGCGCGCCGGGTCGCGGCGGAAAGCGGGCGGTCGGCGAAAAAGCGAACCCTGAAACCGCGGTCGCGATAGCGGAAACAATCAGGGCCGGTCCGCTGCCTTCGCGCTGCCGCGTCCGAACAACCCGCTCAGCGATCTGCCAAGCGATCGTTGACGCCCGGTATCGACATCGATCGTCGCCGTCATCCCCGCGCGCAACGCGGATTCCCGGTCATGCGGCAGCAGCCGGATCTTCACCGGCAGACGCTGCACCACCTTCACCCAGTTCCCCGACGCGTTCTGCGGCGGCAAAATCGCGAATTCCGAGCCCGCCGCCGGGCTGATGCTCGCCACCTCGCCCTCCCAGATTTCGTTCGGATACGTATCCAACACGATCTTGGTCTTCTGCCCGACGCGCACGTGAGTCAGGTCGGTTTCCTTAATGTTCGCCTCGATCCAGGGCCGATGATCCGCGACGATTACGAACAACGGCGTCGCCGCCTTCACCTGTTCGCCCAGTTGCACTTTCACATTGACCGCGATGCCGTCCAAAGGCGCCGTCAGAGTCGTCCGCGCCAGGTCCAGCGCCGCCCGATCCCGGTCCGCGATCTTGTCGCGCACCAGCGCGTGATCGTCCGTCGCGATGTTCGGATCGGTTCCCAGGGTCGTCAGCACTCGCTCCAGCCGGTGGCGCACCACGTTCAATCGGTCAGCTGCGACCGCGCTGTCGTTCTGCGCGTTTTCCAATTGGCTCGCCGAGACCGTCCCGGTCTTTGCCAGCAATTGTTGCCGTTGCAACTGCCGCGCCAGATACGCCGCGTGCGACTCGACCTCGCCCAGTTCCGACTGGGTCTCCCGCCAAGCGGCGCGCGCGGTTTCCAATTGGTTGCGCGCCAGGTCCAGCGCCGCCTCCGACTTTGCCAGCGCCAGGCGGAACGGCACGGGATCGATGCGCACCAGCACCGCGCCGGCCTTCACGCTGTCGTGATCGCGCACCGCGACATCGATCACCCGTCCCGAGACCTCCGGCGAGATCTGCGCAATGTCAGCCTTCACATAGGCATTTTCCGTGCTGATATACCGCCCGCCGGACTGCCAGGCGAACACACCGCCCACCGCGACCAGCAGGGGCACGGCGACGAGCAAAATCAGGCGAAGCAGGCGGGTACGGCCCTTTGTCATGCGGTCTCACTCATTCGCGCGATCCGGGTGGCCGTGGTTCTGGTCAATCCGTCGCGCCGATCATATACATAGCTTACGATAACCAAGCACACATTCTCCCCGCCGACCATCACGAACCCGGCAACCCAGGCATGTCCGACAGCGCGCTCGCCCTCTCCCTTACACCTGTGCGGCGCGCCGCGATCATGGCCGCGGTCATCCTCGGGTCTACCCTGTATTCGACAACGCTTTTGATCGCATCGACCTTGTTGCCGCAGATGCAGGGCACCATGGGTGCCACGTCGGACGAAATCGCCTGGGTCATGACGTTCAACATCCTGGCGACGGCGGTGTTCACGCCGATGACCGGGTGGTTCGTGTCCCGCTTTGGCCGCCGCCGCGTCATGACCGCCTCCATCCTTGGCTTCACCCTCGCCACCTGGGCCTGCGGTGCGGCGGACTCGCTGGAAACCCTGGTGCTGTGGCGCATCGTGCAGGGCGGCGTCGGCGCGCCGGTCATCCCCTTGTCCCAGGCCGTGCTGCTGGACAGCTTTCCGCGCCGTCAGGCGGGCATGGTGACCTCGGTCTTCGGCATGGCCGTCGTGATCGGCCCGGTCCTTGGCCCGGCCGCCGGCGGCTTTCTCGCCGAGACCTATAGTTGGCGTTGGGCCTTCTACATGCTGGTCCCCGCCGGCGCGCTCGCCTGGGCCGGCCTGCGCGCCACCATGCCCAAAGACAGCGCAAACGGCCACATCCGCCTCGACTGGACCGGGTTTTTAACGTTGTCCGCCGCCGTGTCCTGCGTGCAACTGGTCCTGGCCCGAGGCCAGCGCCTGGATTGGTTCGAATCGCCGGAAATCGTCGTCGAAACAATCCTCGCCGGCGTCGCTTTGTTCATGTTCGTGGCCCACACCCTGACTGCCGAGCGCCCGTTCCTCGACCCCAAACTTCTCGCCGATCCGAACTACGCCCTGGGTCTTGTCCTGGTGACCCTTTACGGCATGTTGAATTTCACCCCGGTCGTGTTGCTGCCGTCCTTGTTGCAACAATACGCCGGATATCCGGATATGATCGTCGGCGGCATCCTGGGCGCCCGCGGCGTTGGCGCCACGCTGGGATTCTTCCTCGCGATGTTCCTTGGCAAGATCGATCCCCGCATCGGCATGAGCCTCGGCTTCGGATTGCTCGCAATCGGCGGATACTGGCTGATGTGCCTCGATCTGAACGTGGACATGACCACGCTCGCGCTGAACAGCATGCTGCAAGGCGTGGGGATCGGCGTGTTCTGGGTGCCCCTGACCGTCTCCACCTTCGCGACCCTGGAAAGCCGCCTGATGCCCGAGGCCATGGCGCTGTTCCACTTGCTGCGCAACATCGGATCGAGCTTCTTCATTTCCGTCTGCGTCGCCGAAATCGTCCGCGCGACCGGCGCCAATTACAGCCGGTTGACCGAAATGATCACGCCGTTCAACAAAACCCTCGATCTGCCCTGGGTCATGGGCGCCTGGACCACCGATACGACCGTGGGATTGGCGCGGCTGGCGAAAGAAATCAACCGCCAGGCCGCGATGATCGGTTATACCAACGCCTTCGCTTATTATACCGGCACCTGCGCGGTCGCGATGCTTCTTATCGTGCTGGCGAAGAAACGGACCGGTAAAATCGTTGAATAGGCGGAAAGGGCCGCGTCACGGCCTCTCCCCCACGTCACGGCCTCTCCCCCTCGTCCTGGCACGGCTCGACCGGGCCACCGGGCGCGGCACATCGATCGAACGAGAGGCGCTTTCTGCCGATGATCGCGGCCAC